>DATNPC010000305.1:0-7755 GCA_036703375.1 Allocoleopsis sp. | reverse complement strand
AGCCATGAATTTCCTCCCATTTTTCGAGCAGTTCTAATTGGTGTTCTCAAGAGAGTTTGGCGCTTATAGAGTAACAGTGGGTTTGTATAGTATTAGGTTGTAGTTGCGCGATCGCATTCTCACCAACTCTATCAATTCAGGAAGGCATGGGGAAAAAGGGACAGCGATCGCTCTCCTTATTTTGCATAGCCTAGCAGACTGCGATCTCACCCTAACTAGCCCTCATCTTAATTTGAGCCATCCAAGCCGCAGTCCCAAATACACCTGCTAAAAGAGCAGCAACACTAAAATCCGCATCCAACTTTTCCCAATGCAACCCATCACCGGATGGAGTAACTTCAACCTCAGCTAAATCCTCAGGGGAAGCACCTGCTAAACCTTGCGCTAATGCTGGTGGAAAACTGAAAGTCGCCCCACTCTTCAAATTGATGACAATGCGATCGCTACTTTCGTCATAGTAAGCTGACTCAGCTCTGGGTTCTACAGCATTCGCAATTACTGCGGCTTCTCTTGCTTTTGCGTTAGCGAAGCGGCTCCGTAGGAGCATCGCAGCTTTCAGAGTTGCTTCATCCAAACTTGGATTAGCCATGAATTTCCTCCCATTTTTCGAGCAGTTCTAATTGGTGTTCGGTTACAATTTCCAGCGCTTCTAGCAGCATCTTTATCGCTCATTGCTTCAAGCTGAACTAGTTGAGAGCATTCAGTTTCACTACCCAAGCTAATCCTCACCTGTCCCTCTATCTTTGAACACATGAACGTGAGGAGGCAAGTGGTCGTTAAAGTAGATGCGGACAGCAAAGCCGTCTTTCCTGAGAACAGTTGGTATATTTATATTTTGACGGTTTAGTGATCGAGTGTGTTTGGCACTGTACTTCAGGGCATCATAGCCTCACCAACCTCCATGAGTTTAGGCAAGCATGAGGAAGATGGAAATGCGATCGCGCTGCAATAGCATAGAAGACATCTCAGGTAGCATTCCAAACTATCAATGCCTCCATCAACACCAATTCCTTACTCCTATTGGGTCGAACCAACACGATTTTTGGCTGGTATGTACCCCGGTGCAGACGAGGAAGCTAAGACTCGGAAAAAAGTGCGCCAAATGCTAGAGGCTGGCATTACTTATTTTTTAGATTTGACGGCACCCGATCGACTCAAACCTTACGCTTCACTATTACAGGAAGAAGCGGCTCTCCTGGGAATATCAGCAACACACCAACGTCTGCCGATCCAGGATTTCGGCGTGCCAACGGTTGCTGAAATGGTCACTATTCTAGATACAATCGATGCAGCACTACGCGCAGACTATAGAGTCTACCTTCATTGTTGGTTTGGGATAGGACGCACTGGAACGGTAGTAGGGTGTTATCTGGTTCGACACGGAATGAGTGGTGAAGCAGCTCTAGATAAAATTGCCCAACTCCGAGAGGCGATTCCTGGTAGTGGGTTGAGAAGTTCGCCAGAAACGGAGGAGCAACGGCTGATGATACTCAATTGGTCGGTAGGGACATGAACTACAAACTCTACTACCTCTAAAAAACTCACCGTTCCAGCAAGGCGTTTTCTTGGAAGAGTTCGTTGCAGCTATCCCGTAGAGAGCAATTAACTGTCTAAAATAGCGGAATGCGAAACAGACTTCCCTACCTTGATTTCATCGAACAAGAACTTCAAATACCCCAAACCGAGTCTACTGCACCTTTGGCGATCGATCTGTTTGCCGGTTGTGGGGGGCTAGCACTGGGTTTTGAAGCAGCAGGCTTTAGAACAGTTGGTTATGAACAGTTGGAAGACGCCTGCTCCACTTACCGCCACAATTTACGCAGTTCATGCTATCAGCAGACTCTAATACGCCAGCCAGATTTAATAGATGGAGCCGATGTAATCATTGGAGGCCCACCGTGTCAACCGTTTAGTGTCGGTGGACACCAACTCGGACTTAGAGACAGCCGCGACGGTTTCCCGATTTTCATTGATGCGGTTGACCGCTATCGTCCCCAACTAGCTCTGTTTGAGAACGTGCGGGGAATGCTATTTCGCAACAAAGCCTATTTTGAAGAGATTGTAATCGCTCTCCAGGAACTGGGCTATATCGTGGAATGGAATATCCTCAACGCAGCACATTATGGTGTTCCTCAGCGAAGAGAGCGTCTTTTTTGTGTTGCCCACCGAGGAAGGTGGACTTGGCCCAAAAAAACTCACTTAAAATCACCCTACACGGCTGGTGAAGCACTGGGAGAACTAGCATTTCTTGCACCACCTGATTCAAAATTTCTCACTCCCAGCATGGACGAATATGTCAAAAAATACGAGATAGCTTCTAAATGTATTAGACCCAGAGATTTGCACCTTGACGCTCCCTCTAGAACTGTCACTTGCCGAAATCTGAGCGCTCCTACGGGTGACATGCTGCGTATCAAATTGCCTGATGGACGCAGAAGAAGGCTAACTGTTCGTGAAGGCGCTCGTCTTCAAAGTTTTCCTGATTGGTTTGAATTCAAGGGCAATGAGGAAAGTCAATGTAACCAGATTGGCAATGCAGTCCCGCCAATTTTGGCAAAAGCTTTAGCTTGTTCGGTCAAGGCATATTTAGACAGTGGTGAGCAACCAGCATCAAATGAAATATCTTGGGAGACAGAGGTTTGGGTAGCCGAGACACCGACTCATATAATTCACTTTAACGGCGAACGGTTCCTGGGACCCTACTGATTGCAACTTTCAAAGGTGTCTCATCTATCTAACATCAATTCGTTATCTCCTCTGCGTCCTCTGTTGCTGGAGTGGTTTGTTTCTAAACAGGGGGTATTTAACCCGGATTTGCTATGACATGTGCTGGCAAGTAAAGATTTTCAATCGAGATATTTCACCGATCGCAACCTCTGACACCATTAGGTGTGTGAGCGTAACGCAGGGTGTGTGGAGTCATGGTGTCATCGCATCAACCTGTTTGGACTTTGCCCGTTGAAGCAGTCTACGAATCGTTGGGAACCTCTGCTGGAGGGCTATCTGAACGCGAGGCAGCACAGCGGTTGGAACGCTACGGCCCGAATGAACTGCCAGAACCCGCTCATCGCCCCCTATGGCTTCGTTTTACCGATCAACTCACCCACTTCATGGCAATTCTGTTGTGGGTTGCAGGCATTCTCGCCTTTATCTCCCGCACGCCCCAATTGGGCTGGGCTATCTGGGCGGTGATTTGGATTAATGCTGTTTTCAGTTTTTGGCAGGAATACCAGGCAGAACAAGCTCTCGCCGCATTGAAAAAAGTGCTACCCGTGCAAGTGCGAGTGTATCGAGATGGAGAGTTGAAACTAATTCCAGCGCGAGAATTAGTGCGGGGCGATGTGATGCAACTCGAAGAAGGCGATCGCATTTCGGCGGATGCTCGCTTGGTTTCCGGCGAGAATTTGTATATTGATGCCTCGGTGATGACTGGGGAATCGCTGCCAGTGGCGCGTAATGCTTATCCCGTGCGTCCTCGTCAAGCGGTACCCATCCGGGGCGGTCAAACCTTGCTGCATCCCGGAGAACATCCCTTGCAAGAGCGGGTGCAACCGGCGGAAATTGCCAATTTGGTGTTGGCTGGGTCGAGTGTCGCCGCCGGACGAGCTGTGGCTGTGGTCTATGCAACGGGCGCTCAGACTGAGTTTGGTCATGTCGCCCACCTCACCACTATGGTGAAGCGAGAACCCAGTACCCTGGAAGTTCAGGTTGCCCGAATCGTGCGAATCATCACCACGATTGCGATTAGCATGGGCGTCATCGTATTTCTCCTGACATCGCTGCTGGTGGGTATGGAGATTAAGGAGAGCTTTATTTTTGCCATTGGCATCATCGTAGCGCTGGTTCCTGAAGGCTTGCTGCCCACGGTAACGCTGGCATTAGCGCTGGGCGTGCAGCGCATGGCACGTCAGAATGCCTTGGTTCGCCGCCTGTCTGCCGTTGAAACATTGAGTGCAACAACGGTTGTCTGCACGGATAAAACCGGCACCCTAACCAAAAATGAAATGACCGTGCGTTATGTCTGGATTCCCGTCAACACAAGGAATGGGAACTCAGAACATCCGCCAGCGTTGCAATCTGCGTTGAACCCCAAGAACGGAAATTCCACATCACGATCGCTCATTGAGGTAACGGGAGTTGGTTATGATCCGACAACGGGGCAAGTTCGTATTCCCGATGATTTAGAAGCATCCTGGCAGGTACATCTACTGTTAGCCGGGTCTGCTCTATGTTCCAATGCCCGCCTGATTCATCTTACCGGGCCTAGTCGCTGGCAGGAAATTGGCGACCCCACGGAAGCTGCGTTACTAGTATCTGCCGCGAAAGCGGGATTGAATTTAGAAAAGTTGCAACACCAGTTTCCCCGACGGCGGGAAGTACCGTTTGATTCCCGCCGACGCATGATGACGGTGGTGCTGGATTGGCAGTCGTCTGAGTTATGGGCGAATGAATTTCCCTATCTGGCATTTACGAAAGGAGCACCGTTGGAAGTGTTGCGCCACTGCCAGTCGTTTCTGCAAGGGGGAACGGTTCGGGAGTTGACTCAAATCGATCGCGATGAGGTTATCGCGGCAAATGACGATTTGGCTCGACAGGGATTTCGCGTGCTGGGCGTTGCGGCGCGTAAGGGAAGTGAAGAATTGCTGGAATTGCGCTCGCAAGACTTAGAACAGCACTTGATTTTCATCGGCTTAGTCGCGATGTTCGATCCGCCTCGTCCGGAAGTGGAAGATGCGATCGCGCAATGCCATCAAGCTGGGATTCAAGTCACAATGGTGACGGGAGATTACGGACTAACCGCAGAAGCGATCGCTCGACGCATCGGTTTAACCAACAATCGGGTACGGGTTGTCACTGGAGAAGGAATGGGCCATCTCTCGGACGCTCAACTGCGGCAAATTTTGAAATATCGCTCCGGCTTAGTGTTTGCCCGGATGTCCCCCGAACACAAGCTGCGCCTGGTACAAGCTTACAAAGACTTGGGAGAAGTCGTCGCGGTGACTGGCGATGGCGTGAATGATGCTCCGGCACTGCGGGCGGCTAATATTGGGATTGCTATGGGCATGAATGGGACGGATGTTGCCCGCGAAGCGGCTGACATTGTTTTAACTGATGATAACTTCGCCACAATTGTCAGCGCGATCGAGCAGGGGCGAGCTGTCTATCAAAACATCCGCAAGTTTATGACCTACATTCTCGCCTCGAATGTGGCAGAAGTCGTCCCGTTCCTGGCGATGGTGGCGCTAAAAATTCCGCCGGCCCTAATCATCATGCAAATTCTCGCGGTTGACTTAGGCACGGATATGGTACCGGCATTAGCCCTTGGTGCAGAACGAGCTGAAGCAGGCACTATGCAGCAACCGCCTCGTCCCAAGTCTAAACCGTTGCTCGATCGCTCCTTGCTCTTACGGGCCTACTGTTTCCTGGGATTAATTGAGGCAGCATTAGGGATGACGGCCTTTTTCCTCGTCTGGTGGAGTTATGGGTATGGACTAGCTCAATTGCAAGGGATTGCGCCTGCAATCTTGTCTCATGCCGCCAATGCCACGCTCGTTGCCATCTATGCTCAAGCGACGACGATGACTTTAGCCACGATTGTGGCTTGCCAAGATGGAAATGTCTTTGCTTGCCGCTCCGAACGTACCTCGAGCTTAAAGTTGGGGTTCTTTTCCAATCAACTGATTTGGTTCGGAATTGCCATAGAATGGGCGTTGATTTTGGCGATCGTTTTCCTCACGCCCCTTAGACAAATTTTTGCAACGGCACCATTAGCATCCTGGCAATGGTTACTCTTGTTAGCCTGTCCGCCCATCCTGTTAGGAGCAGAAGAACTCCGAAAAGCAATGTTCCGCAAGCCTCGTCATTCTCGATTAAAAGCGACACGACCTTAAAAAACGTTAAGATGTTGTTCGCTCATCTGAGACAACTTTTCCCCAATGACAGCAACCGTCACAATTCAACCACAGGGGTTCAGCGTAACGTACCCAAAAACGCCCTGGCGCGTGATTTTCGTTGAAGATGCGGCTGGCAAGTTTTATTTTCGCCTCTGTGGTAAAGACTTTCGGTTTGAACCCCGCGATCGCTATCGCTATCCTAACTATGACGATGCTCGTCGTGCGGCCTTCTGTTTTCTAGAATTGATGAAGCGCTTGGAGCGATCGCGCATGAAGCTGAGCGTTCTGGCGGAACTCGGCATTCTCAAATTTCCCCGAGAGACGTATCGTACCTATGAACTTTGGGTATTAGTCGATCGCACCCGCTATACTTGGGAGCTAATTACGAACACCGGTTTTTGTGTGAGATCGCAGCGTTGGTACAAGCACCCCGATACGGCTATTGCCAAAGCGCAAGCTCATATCGATCGCGAACTGGCGATTTCCCAAATCAGAGATGTTGTGGGATGGGTTTAATGTTCTGCGTAATCTGGCAAAAGGCTCCAGGGCAGAAGGATTGACTGCGGGTACGCGAACGTTTGAGCGGTTAAATTTGTCCTAACCTGAATGGCACTGACTTAACCCTGAATCAACCCTTGCGCGGGGGGTTTGGGGGAGACGCATGTCCCCCAATGGGGGTTTGGGGGAAACCCCCAAGTCCGGGTTTTTTCTAATAGACATCTCCAAAAAATAACCTGTAACCCTTTTGCTACCTAAGCTGAAATTTAGTTTCTGGAGAGGTCTAATACCGACAACTTTCGCCTTAAGTCAGTACCATTCGTCCTAACGTTGATGGCAACAGCTCTATATCTGATAAACTCCGAGCAGCATTTCTAGCGTTGTTGGTCATTTATCAGTGAGGACGGATGCATACGCTGTTGTTTCTTTGTACGGGCAATTACTACCGCAGCCGATTCGCCGAACACTTATTCAATGCTTTGGCACCCCAGCACGGGTTAAATTGGATGGCTACCTCTCGCGGACTAGCACTCGAATGGGGCGTGAATAATGTCGGTGCTATCTCCAAATATGCTCTCACGGGTTTACGAGAGCGCCAAGTGACTATGGCTCAAGACTTGCGCTATCCACTCCCTTTAACTGAGGCAGATTTGACAGGGGCTGCTAAAATTATTGCCGTTGATGAGTCAGAGCACCGTCCTCTCATGCTGGAACGCTTCCCCAAATGGACAGATGCGATCGAGTACTGGTTGGTTCACGATGTAGGACACACTCCCGTTGATGAGGCCCTCCAACAAATTGAGGACAATATTCAACGACTCATCGAGCAAATACGTCACTGATGCACCTATAGGGTTGGCTGCATATCCCAATCAAAAGCCCTGGCATCTCACCGGGGTTTTTCAGTCAGTTGGCTTGCAATAATGCGATCGCATCCTCATCCAAAATAGCTGATTCAGATAGTCCAAAAGCTCTTATGGTTGACCGAGATTTACAACGAATTACTAACCGTCTAGCTAACACTGTTCGCAGAGATATATTAGTTCAAACTACTGTCAATAATTTAAGAAATGTTCTGAATATCGATCGCGTTGTCTTATATTATTTTTATCGGGAATGGGAGGGGCGAGTTACGTTTGAGTCGTTGAGTTCTAGCAACTTTTCTATCCTTGGAGCAACGGGTCCCGATGAGTGCTTTAATGGAGAATATGCGGCACTGTACCTAGCTGGACGAGTAAAAGCGATCGCAGATATTGAAGTAGAACCCATCAGCCCTTGCCATCGAGACTTTCTTCGAGGCATGCAGGTTCGTGCTAATTTAGCAGTCCCTGTTCTCCCCAATCCTCAACGGCTATGGGGATTG
>DATNPC010000304.1:0-6601 GCA_036703375.1 Allocoleopsis sp. | reverse complement strand
ACATTCACTAAGTCAGCTTCTTGTATCGTTGTTGTGGCATCTCTAATCAATGCCTGAAGCTGAGCTTTTCTGGATGACCCCTTAATGAGATGACCGATTTTCCCTCTCAAAGTATTGGGCGTGGGAATTTGAATAACTTCGTAATGATGGATTAGTAAAACTGACCGAGCAACAAATAGAGTGTTTTGACTAAACTCAGTCCTGGAATACGGCAGATAGATATGGTGGTAATCAACAACATCATACTCAGCTGCACGATCGTGTAAATACTTTCGCAGTCTTTCAGGGTAAAGATTGGCATAATTAGCATCTAAATTTATTCCTGCTTCAGGGAACAAATCTGTAGGACTGAGTAGCTTATAGTTCCATCCGAGTTCTTGGAGTTCTTCTGCTACCTCTATGAGAACTTTAGAGGCTCCTAATTCTTTTGATGGTATGATATTGCTGCAAATGAGAATTTTCATTTACTGCTGATAGACCTCCAAATGTTTCTGGACAACAGTTGCCCAGCTTAAAGACTGAACCCATTCTCGACAACGAGTTTGGTACTCGCTCATTTCGATGGGTGATAAGCTGAGTAATTGAGTTAGGGCAGTTGCGATCGCTTCTCCAGAATTCTGTTTAACCACAAACCCCGTTTGCCCATCATCGATAAACTCATGCATCGCCCCAGCATCAGTACAGATGACAGGTGTGCCACAAGCCTGGGATTCAAGCAGCGTAAAGCCCATCAACTCCGGTACTGGCGTGTACTCGCCATAGCAGTTGGTGTGAACGGAGGGCAAGACTGTAACTCGTGCAGTGCGATATTCTGCTAAGAGTTGGCGATCGTCGGCGTTGTGGATAAACTCTACAGCTAGACCCTCTGCTAACTGTTTGAGCTCTTGATAAAATCTCTCGCTGTAGACTCTCCCGATAATTTTGAGCTTGTAGTCGGGTCGATTCAAGAGGCGAAACGCTTCTATCAAATAATTAATCCCTTTGTGGGGTACAATTCGACCGACATACAAAACGGTATTTTCTTTCTCGTGAGAGATGTCTGGACAAAAGCGATCGGTGTCAATTCCACCTTTAACTAATACCGCCTTTTTTTGCATCTCGGCAGGCAGGTAATCTAGACCGAAACGGGAATAAACCGTTGCATGATGGTACGACTTGAGTACTTGGAGAACTTGATTCATTTTCCAGCCCAATCCGCTTCCTCCACCGTAGTCCGTTACAACAAGACGCTTACCGAGTAGGGAGGCACTGAACGCACCTAGCGCTGAGGCTAATGCATTCAAATGGTGAATATGAACGACATCAGCGCTAAAAATAGAACTTAGATATTGAAAGTTTAGTGAATTAAATTTATTGTTCTGAATCAGATAGTTAGCTGGATAAATCTCGACCTTAAGATTATCCTGCTTGTAAGATTTACGGACTGATGAGAAGCTGACTAAGGTAGTGTCTACCACTTTAGACATCCAGATAGCCAATTCTGTAGGATAGCGTTCGCCACCGCCAATGATTGAAGCACCATCGAAATAGGTTGGAGTAATATGAACAACTTTCATGATTGTCATCTCGGAATTACTTAGACTCCGCCTTTAATAAACTGGCATAACGATGAGTAAAGTCATTGATGACGCCTGGGCTAACAAACAGATAGTTAGCAAACTGCCCTTCTTCAACTTGAGCGATATCAACCAGCCTTCGGTTGGTTTCATCAATTAACCAGCCTTGATAGTGAAAAGAGTCAAGAAGCTGTTGCGGTTCACCACCAGCCAACTGTTCTAGAATGATGTAATCTATACGGCTCTCTTGCAGTAGGTCGCTCATTCCTTGCAAAACGTCTAGCTCTGCTCTTTCTACATCTATCTTGAGCAAATGACATCGATCGATATTCTTTTCTTTGAAATAATCGCTCAGCGTTATCGTTTCTACTAGAGTATATTTAGAGCTATCTAGAAAAACACCGTGATCGATCAGAGACGATGTTCCCGTGTTACTGGGATTCACTGATATATAAAACTTTAGCTCTTGACCCGATTGGCTATAAACGGCTTTCCGTTCTACAGCAACAAACTCGCTGACGTTATTCAGCTTGACTGACTCTAAGAGTAGATGATATAAATCTGGGTTCGGTTCAAAGGCAAACACTCGACCTTGAGAACCTACTCGATCGGCCATGAGAAAGGTATAGGTGCCAACATTTGCACCAATATCGATACAAGTATCCCCTGGCTTGAGGAATTCAGATACCAGCCATGCTGAGAAGGGTTCATTATGTTCGCCAAAGAAATATAAGCTAACGCCCGAATACTCAGCAATATTGACGTAAATTTGGTACTTGCCAATCTTGGCTTTCCTAATTTCTTGTTTATCTAATATATAGGTGTAGGCTAGGGGAATAACTCCAATCTTTAAGTTTTTCCTGAAAGTTGGATAAGAGGCGAAGTAGCATAAAGCTTTCTCCAGACTCTCTTTACCCAGTATGGTTAGGGCTAAATTTTTAATTAAAGCTGTTTTAGTCGAACTTCCTGGCTTCAACATAACTCAGTTCATCTCCTATAAGCGGACTAATTCATTGCAGAGCGAAGCCCTTTCAAGGGGACTCCACGTTCTCTTGAATTCTTATTTAATGGCTTCTAACTCAAAATAGAGAAACCAAGCTGGAAACATCCAAGCCCATCTCTGTTCGTAAGCTTTTGGGAATTTATTCGCTAATCGCAACAGGATGGGGCGATACAGCGTTCCTTCTGGGAAGTAGATATGACGTTCTTTGACACGAAATCTCACTTGGGAGTAGTAAGACAAATTGTGTCCTTCACAAAAATAGTCAAAAGAAAAATAGCTGAGGTGCGATTTATGAGTGGGATCGGTGAAAGAATTCGCACATGAAAAATGAGGAGTGGTGATTTTCAGCAAACCTCCAGGTTTCAGAATCCGATGAAATTCTTCCATCGTTTTTGGGATATTCTGGAGATGCTCGATGACATCAAAACACTCAATTACAGAGATACTCGATGCATCGAATGGGTAAGGTAACTTCTCTAAATCCCAAACTACGTCAGGATTTACCTCTGAAGAGATATCGAGTCTGATTAAATCGGGTTGAGCAGCCTGCTTCCCACAACCAACTGATAGCGTAACCATTGCTAATCCTCACAAATCGAGCGAAAAATTACTGAATACTCTCTTCAACGTATCTCAGACCTTGGAATGAGAGAAATGCATTAACGAAGAAGGGAGAAATGCTAGAGAATATACTGAAAAATATTACGCCTCTCAAGGTAGAGATATCCAACACCAAAAGCAGAGCGATCTGAATTACGATCCTTGTAGGAATTTCAGTCCAAGCATATTGAACCCACCCTTTCGCCGCATTAAGCGACCACATGGTGTCGATAATTGAAGTAAACACCATAGAAATTATTACTAAAGTCAGTTCATTTTTAAGATGAGAATATTTATTGCCAAGTATCCAAATCAGTTCACCTGGGAATAAGGCAGAAACGCCAATCAATAATAAGCCGAACACTAGATATAAACTTAAAACTTGGAAATACCGAACCCGTAAAAGCTTTCTGGACTGACATCGAGTGAAACTCGGCAGAACAATACTATTCATAATTGAAGCCAGAACCGCAAAGATAATGGCTATGCGACCTAAAGCCCCAATCTCGGCAACATTATTGGTATTGCCAAATATGCTGATGAGCCAGACACTTAATTGAGTTTGGATGCAAAAAAAAATACTATTGGGTGCGAGTTCCCTGACTTTCGTCAAGATAAATTTTCGATCTTCTTGATTAATGGGAGCCTTGGTATCGATACTATCCGCTACCCAACGGCCTAGAATCAGTCGTTGTAATCCAAAGACAACCGATGTAGTTGCGATCGCAACCGCAGCATTGAACCATGTTAGGTAAGCAGCGCCTAGTAGAGCTAACCGAGAAATCGCTGCAACTAGATCGAGATTACGGACTCGACTAATCTGAGAGTGCAATCGGGGAACCACAACCAACACGACAGTAGTTAACTGAAAGTTCAAGCCAATTAGCACCACAATCGTAATCAAACTCGCATAGAGCGGGGATGCACCATTTTTGATCAGCATCCAGAGGAGGATGGGGGTAACAACCAAAATGGCGATAACAGCGAGTACAAATCGCAAGCGTAACGCCGTATTAATTAATTGCCCAAAGCGATACTTATCGTGCCAGACTTTACCCCCAATCGATGACAGTCCGATGCTGATACCCATATCAGCAAGGAGGTTCATCGTTGTTTGCATAGTAAGCGCAATCGTGTAATAAGCATATTGCCTTTGATCGAGTGTACGAACGAGGAAAATACCGCTGACCATTCCTAAGACCTGAACTACAAGTTGCACGGATACAAACTTGCCGAGAGTCTTCATCCAGTAGGTAACTTTGGGGGAGAAAAGAGTCACTACTATCTCGCAATAAAATTTCTATGAGTTCTCGTCAACTTAAATCGAGCGATCGCGAATTAGGAACGTTGCATAAGATCGAGCCTGAGCGGCTATGTTGTGGGTTTGATACCAAGCCAAGGCACGATCTGCAATCACTTGTCCGAGTGACAAATTGAGGCGTTCCTGTTCCCGATTCGCTAACCAGTAGTGTTTCCCTGCTTCCAGACCATCCACGTCATTTTGCCCTTCGTAGAATATGCCAACTGGAAGTACGCCATGAGCGCAGTAAGCGGCAAAGATGGTTGATTTCGCGAGGAATTCCGCATGGTAATCAAAAAAACCCACAAGCGCACTAGATAGCAAACGGCTAATTTCTTCAGGTGTTTTGACTCCCAAACGGGTAATTGGCGTTCCATTGACGGGTTCGATCGCAAAACCCAGTGGGGGGCCGATATCGAGAATTTCTGCAATCTCCAATTCGCGGCAGGTTCGCTCTAAAGCTAAACGCGATCGCTCATAAACACGGGAACGAGGGCCGCGCCCCCCAAACACTACCAACCGTCGAGGCCGTTCTCCTAAAGGAGAACGATGTTCTGGTTCACCGACAGTGGAAAAAACAGGTACGGTTGGGATTTTGTCATGTTTTCCTGGACTGAGGCGATCGAGTATCTCCGCAAATCCTTGTTTACTAGTCAAACAGCGATCGCTCCGGACAACCAACCGTGTCACCAGGTTTTTTTGCAACGGCGATGTCCAAAACTGACTGGTCCAAATTGGACCAAACGCATGGATTTCGTGAAACATCGTGACCAAGCATCGATTCGTTGCAGCTTTTCGCCAACGCTCTAAACCCTGCACTAGCCAAATCGGACACCCTCGTTTGGCATAGCCATAACCGACATAATGCAAAAGAACGATTGCTGAAGACTGCGACTCTTTTGGTAGTAGATCGACAAGAGCAGCAGCCGATTGCCTCTCTACTTGCCTGACGGTAAACCCATCTACAGAAGTTCCCGCTACCCAATTGGGGTCTCCAACAATAAAATCCGTGACTAAGCCAAAATCCTGACGCAATTGCCGTGCGAGATTGAGACCATAATCTCCCAACCCATCCACAGCAGGAGGTAGACGAGGAACAATAGCAGTGATGTGCGATAAAGAGTTCATTGTTACCAGATCGCTCTTTATCCCTATTCCAGAGAACTGCTTCAAAATCCGGTTTGGATAGGTCGTAAATCTTGTCTTTCCACAGAATTTCTCCAGCTTCGCTAATTTTGCGATGAGGAAAAGAAAAATAGATAGTCTGATTTTCCCGGATTTACTAGAGGGTTATCTGTACTTTTTACTTGACTCTTCCACTGACTTTTGTCGGTGGATCTGAGCTGGCTGGTGAGGCAATTCATGAACTGACTGATGGAGTTAATTGTTCGATTGGCTTAGACAACTATCAGGCCTATCACTTAGGACAGAGATTAGAAACAGTCAATTAACCCATGTCAAGAAAAGATAGGTAGTAGCGAGTACCAGGAATGAAAATGTCTTATCTTTCTCAACCTGTTTACATGGCACGGAGAATTGCTTACAAGCTTTACGAAGTCAGCCATCCTGAAGAACCCTGGATTGCACAAGGAGCGATTCAGTTTTGTAAAAATCATCTCACCACAGAACAAGTAGGGCTTGAATGGGGTAGCGGTAGAAGTACTGCCTGGTTTGGATCGCGCCTGAAATCCCTCCTGAGTATTGAATCGGATAGGGTCTGGCATTCTACTGTTGTGAATCAGCTTCAAGACCAAGGACTGAAGAACATCGAATGTCGGTATATTCCCCTCGATCATCATCCAAATGAACCAACTCTTCCACACTACAAAAATTTACCGAAGTACGTCAGCGTCATTGAAGAATTCCAGGATGAATCGCTGAATTTTGTCGTAGTAGACGGTCATTATCGTCAAGCCTGTGCTTTAGCGGCTTTGGCAAAAATGAAGCCAGGTGGTTTGCTATTAATTGACAATACGAACTGGCTACCGATAGAGGAGTGGGGAGTTCCTTCTAATTGGTCGATTGTTCACCAAAGCAGTAATGTCATGACACAGACAACTATCTGGCAAAAACCCTAATTTGCCCAGGCAGCCTGTCAAATTCGCATGAACTTGTGGAGTGGCGGAGTCAAACCAGCTCCGC
>DATNPC010000303.1:0-6416 GCA_036703375.1 Allocoleopsis sp. | reverse complement strand
GGGTAAAGCTGCACAAATCGCACGCGAATTTATCTTCCCACAACTCCTTGTGTCTCTTCTTTTACTCAACATCGAACATCTGATTCCGCTTGCACGTAGTTATGGTTTTTACATCCATGTTTCCAGGTGCAAGATCTGAGTAAATGGAAAGGGTTGCTGTACTCCGTCCATGTGAGAAGCCATCTAGCTCAATTCGCTGCATCATGCACCCGCGTTTTAAACTCCGGGCGGATTATATCTACTCAGCTGCTCCATTCTCGGTTAAACTGACGCTGGCGATGCCTTCCCCATGAGGGTTGATTGGCTCTCTTGGTGACCTAATCAATTGACAGCAAAATCGAGATTTAATGGATTGTATTCAACTCACAGGAATTCGTAGCTACGGTTATACAGGCTATCTCCCCGAAGAACAGGTATTGGGACAGTGGTTTGAGGTTGACCTAACGTTGTGGCTAGACTTGGCAGCAGCAGGGCACAGCGATAACATTACCGATACCTTGGATTATCGCCGCGCGATCGAGATAGTCAAGCAACTGGTGAAAACATCAAAGTTCGCTTTGATCGAAAAATTAGCCACTGCCATTGCCGATGCCATCTTGGAATTCGAGCAGGTGCAGCAAGTCCAGGTTCGGTTGAGCAAACCTGCCGCCCCCATTCCAGATTTTGGCGGCAAAATTACAATCGAGCTGACTCGCTCGCTTCATAACAAAGACTAATTAACGAGTAACTCAACGAGCTTTCGGAGGGCAGTAACTGTGACTTTTCGCATTTTAAGTCTAGATGGCGGCGGAATTCGTGGCGCGATCTCAGCTACTATGCTGGCAGCAATCGAGCAAAAAGTGGGTCAGCCGTTAAATCAATACTTTAACCTAATTGCCGGAAGCTCTACCGGAGCTATTTTGGCCGCTGGAATTGCTACGGGACGCACGCCTCAGGATTTGGTGGCAATTTACCAAAAAAAAGGGTCGAGAATTTTTCCCTACAAAAGCCTGTGGTCGCCAGAACGATTGGGACTTGTTCTCCAGTATGGACTTTCTGCTCCCAAATATTCAGATAAAGGTTTGAGTGAAGTTCTTAAAGAAGAATTTAAGTACAGAACCCTATCAGAGGTAACGGGGACTAAACTGCTGCTACTTTCCTACGACACGATTAATCGAGAACCGATTGTTTTTAAAAGCTGGCGAAAAAAGTTTATCAACGTCCCCGTTTGGGAGGCTTGTGTTTGTTCGGCATCTGCACCGGCTTATTTTCCAGCCCATGAACTCGTCAGGAAAGAAGAAGGGCGAGTAGTGGGCGCAGATGCAAAAACAATTACCTTCAGCCAGGACGCATCAGAGGACAATGATGATTACAACCGGATGGCAATTGAGATTATCGGAGGAACCGGCAAGGGGCAAACTCGCACGATTGTAGACTACGATGGGAAAACTCGAAGAGCGCTGGTGGATGCAGAGTGGAGCGTTCTACCGGATGCCACATCTACTTTTGCCGTTAAGTTGACGTATTCTGCGATTGATGGAGGGGTGGCGGCAAATAACCCTACCGCTTGTGCGATCGCAGAAGCACTCAGGTTAGGATATGAGGTTAAGGATATTTCTATTCTCTCGCTCGGAACGGGAAGTTTTACCCGTGAAATTCCCTTAAAAAGCGCTCAAGAATGGGGAGCCGCTCAATGGGCATTGCCCATTCTAGATGTCATCTTTGATGCCTCATCTGATATTAATGATTACATTGCCAAGCAGGTGCTCGATAGCCGTTACTTGCGACTGCAATTTAACTTAGATCGAAGCTTGACTGGCAAACCCTTAAGCGATGATATGGACGATGCAACGCCAGAAAACATTAGGAATTTGATTGAAGCAGCTGCCGTTTATGTCAATCATGCCCGCGTGCAACCAGCGATTAACAGGTTTTTGCAGAGTCAAAGCTAATCCTTGACCCCAAATCTTGAGAAAAAACTCTCTGGGCTAGTTTCCTGTAAGGCAGAGCCGAAAATTGTGGCTCCTAGCCCCTATTTTCAAATCAGACGTGTACTAATAAACGAGAGATCGACATTTCCAAAATTGGTAATCAAAGCCACATTCAAGTTTTCTAACGATTTGACTAACCAACGGATTTCATCAACAACCTGCGATTCATAGTGGTTAAACAAGATAGCAAATCGCTTTTCTAGATCGGGCTTGACTTGATGGGAAAGCAGTACGATTTTGAGCAACAGACCTGTCGTTTGAACGGGACCCAGGTTAGAAATCAAGTCAACAAAGACAAAATGTTCGGGTCGTTGAGTACTTTCAACGACGAGAAAGTTGAATAACTGACGACAGGTCTGCATTAATAAAATATTGTTGACTTTTTGAGAGTCGCATTGAGGAAAGGTATTGGTTAGCTTCTCGTATAAACGATAATTGAATTTATGCTTTCCGTACTCCGGCTCAATTGACGCAATCAGGTACTCGTATAAACTTTTTTTGAACGTTAGGTAGGAAGGAGCCTTGTACGTGTGAGTCAAGAAACCTTGAGCTAAGTCTCGGTAAGTCGAGGAGCCTTCAACTTTACCCACAAATTGTTGAAGCGAAAAGAATAATTCGCGATCGCTTAAGAGCGTGGGATTTCTTACCGGTTGTATAACTTGCGTTGCTGGATTTGGATCGCTCTGACGAGCCTGTTGCCGCACCAAGTAAGCGGCGTAGCGCGACAGATTGATTTCCATTTGCCGCTGCCGTTGAAATTGCAGTTGTCGAATCGTTTGCTGACTCTCAACAGAACTCCCCTCACTCAACAAACAATGGGTGTACAAGTAGGGATACCGAGTTATTAACTCACCCAACAGACTCTGAATGATAGGCGTTCCGCGCTCTGGAGCAAATAGACGTAGCAAATTCAGATACTGTTCGCTCTTGGTAAACCTCTGCACGAGTTGCTGCAAGCGCGGATTGGCGCACTTGGAGGTGTTCTGAAATAGTCCCAGCAATTTAGGAACTGCCGCTCTGCGATCGGGACACCTTTGCCAGTGGTTGATGAGAGTGTGGCAGCACCGATTGAGAATATCATTAAATCGTTGTTCGACAACGTTCGATGTCGTAATTCGCTCTAGGGCTTCTACAATTTCTAGATCGGGGTAGCCTTTACCGTCGATAAACAGACGGCGAAAGCGCTCGATCAACTGGCTTGGTGATTCCTTTTGTGCCAAGTACAGGAGGTGATTGTAAAGGATGTCCTCTGGAATGCTGATGTCTTCGCCGGTTTCTACATATACATGTGGTAGCACTTGGTCAACCCAACTTATATCGAATACGGATTGGTAGATGCGGTTGTAAACTTGTAACTTGCCGTTTTGCTTGACCACTAATCCAGAGAGCCGCAATTCCATTTGCTCTGGAGTGTCATTGGCAGCAACATCCTTGCCGTGCAAAATTTGTTGATAGAGTTTCAGTAGTCCAGGCATGGACGGCCCTTTCCCCACGCGGTATCGATTGCGATCGCTTTCTTTATCATCTTGGAAGCGAATTCCTCGGACACCGGGGTAGTGATTCCCTGGAGCATTACGCAACAGGCGATTGCGAATCGTCCTCAAATGTTCGGGTTCATCATTGGCTTCCCAGTTGTTAATGATGTGAGTTTGCACGAGCCGAGCTACCCACTCAGCGATTTCAGATTTTTGATTTGGGATTGGCGACGGCAATAAAGGGGTGAGGTGATAAAGGCGTGAAGAAAACTCCTGTCCTCCTCTACCGGGTGTCTCTACTGCTTGCAAGATGAGTTTACACAGCTTTTGAGTCAGAAAAGGTTGACCACCCGTCCATGCCAGCACTTCCTTCAGTACAACTTGCGGGTTGCTGACTTTCCCTTCTAATCCCCGAACTAATGGAATCGCTTCGTGTAACTCAAAGCCACACAATTCAATCGCTCGACCAATACCAAACGGCGTGCGGATTTTGTCTCGAATCAAATCCGAGGGCGTTGCCACTCCAAGTAAGGTAAAGGTGAGGCGTTTAAAAACTGGATCGTCCGCACGCCTTTCGTAGCAGGCTTTGATGGCAGCGAAAAAATCATCAACTCGAAAACTTAAGCTGAGAACGCTATCAATTTCATCTAAAAAAATGACGACTTGGCGCGGAATCTCTCGGAGCAACACTTCGCGGATAAAGGTAGTCAAGCGATTGACTGGAGCGAGCATCTGAATTTTGCGATCGCACCACCAAGTTCCGACATCGACGGTTAAATTAAAACTAGTCGCTAGCGTGTCTACTATGCCTGCATACCACTGGTCTGGACTGATGTCTTGACAGCCGATTGCTGTCAGATCGACCACACCACAAGCAATTCCCTCCGCTTGTAACCGTTGCATCGTTTGTACCCGCAAGCTAGATTTGCCCATTTGTCGGGAGTTCAGCACGTAGCAAAACTCTCCAGCTTTCAAGGCGTTATACAGGACATAGTCTGCTTGCCGCACAACGTAAGTAGGAGCATCAACGGGTAGACAGCCACCGACCTGATATTCGTAGTCTGAGTTGGGTTCAGCGCTCATGGAATGCACCTTCTGTAAGCAGGAATACGGCATAGTTCATCACCGGAGGGTCTTATCCAACCTGCTATATCTCTGAGCGCCGAGAGGTTATGCACAAAATAGGATTGTTCTAAGCTGTTGCACATTAAACTTGTCAGTCGATCGCTTGGGGAACGGTTGGGAACCCCCGTCTCGATTATGCGATCGCGCAAATTAGATGTACAGAAATCACAGTTAATCTTATCGCCACCTGCTATCGTCGCCGTTGCTCTACCGACTGCAACAACTACTGTTGCGAAGTAGCTTACATTGAGAGCGAGATGTTAGCCCTCCACTCAGCCATGCTGTAGGCTCTGTTGGCTCCTCTCGCTCGTCTCGATGGTTCATCGAGTGAGAAGACGGGAAGCGATCGCCAATTACGCAAGTATTAGAGTTATCTGAAAATACTGTTACTCCGAGGTTTTCTCGGACGTGATGGCGATATTGCCGCAGGCGCTTTGCCAAATCATGCAGTTGAGTTTTGACCTGTTCTGCTTGCAACCTGATGCCCGCTTTGGCATGCATTCGCTGGGCAATTTCGTGCAGTTGAATCGCCGTCGGCGGCGGACATCCCCGATTAATTCTGGGTTGGTCTAAGGAACGTTGGTTTCGACGTTGTTCGAGTCGATTGCGCCGATAAACGGCATGATAACTCTCTAGTAAACTACAGGCTTGGTTAATCTCAGGGTTACTCAAGCGATAAAACTCTGTCAAAATTCGCTCTAACTGTTTAGACTTCGTGTCATTTAAAATCGCCCAATCGCTGATGAAATTCACACTGCACTCCCGTCAATCTGATTGAGGTAAGGATTTTGCCTCTCCCCTAGGGGAGAGGCAAAATTATAAGGAGCAATTTAAAGAGTAAAGAGGATGAGGCTTCCCCCCGACTCTACAATGAGCGATAAATTGAGTTTTCTCACGATCGGATTGGATCGGACACGATTCGATCGGCATCGATCTTGACAATTAACCCTAATTAGGCATGCCAAGTTTCCGAGTTTCTGAGCAAGGTCAAGCAAAAATTAAGCAGGCTATGACAGCAAAGGGATGGACGGTAAAAGAAGAAGACAGCCGTCCCCTGAAGGAAGCTAGTAAATTCCTAGTCCAGCAACATGCAACGGTCAATCAATGGACTGTCAACGATCCAAAATGGCTGAAGGATTTCGAGCAGCTTTTTCGGGTTGAGCAACATCAAGATATCAATCACATTAAGACCCTGATTGCCAGATATAAGCAAGGTTCATTAGTAGAACGAATTGAACAACTCATTGAGGCAGGGGATGTCTTTGCTAAGACTATCTCATACGGCACCTGGAGTCGATTTGCGTCACAAAGAAGACGCGAACCGATTCGAGAGCGTGCCTTTAAAGCGTATTGCCACATTCTAAACCTCAACTGGCAAGAGATTATCGATCGCAACGAAACCCAGTCTGTTGAAGGTAGTAAAGCGCAACCGAATAGGACATCCCCAACACCTACAACAGCAGACTCACGCACCTCTCCCCTATCATCTCCGGCGCGATCGCATCCTTACCATAACCTGCCAGTGCGTTACCATACAGCTTGGATTGGGCGCGAAAAAGAACTCACTAAGCTGCTAGAACTATTTTGCGATCGCACGAGGCGTTACATCAGCGTTGAAGGAATTGGTGGCGCTGGGAAAACCTCCTTAGTATTGGAAGCAGCGTACCGTTGCCTAAAAGGTAACTTGAAAATAGATGGGGAGGTAAGGAGACGGGGAGATGGGGAGATGGGGAGACGGGGAGATTCTCATGAGTTTGTGGTGGGCAATCGCTTGTGGGAGTCTGATTCAGAAATAAGCGATCGCGCTATATTTGATGCCATCATCTTTACGTCAGCCAAGCAACAG
>DATNPC010000302.1:0-10879 GCA_036703375.1 Allocoleopsis sp. | reverse complement strand
CGTCTCCCCATCCCCCCGTCTCCCCATCTCCCCATCTCTCCCTCTCCATCGCTTTAATTCGTCGAGTGGCTTCGTACCCATCAATCACGGGCATCCGCATATCCATCCAGATGAGATGAGGTTGAAACGCACTCCACCTATCTATAGCTTCTTGTCCGTTAGCGGCGTCTTGCACGGAGAACCCAACAGAGGCGAGGAGTTTTACCAGGAACAGGCGGCTTTCTTTCACATCGTCAACGACTAAGATGCGGTACTCGGGTTGTCCAGCTTCTATGCCGATAACGCGACGAGTTGGCTGGAGTATCGAAATTTCAGCGCCTGACGCGAGACCAATCGCGATATCAAATTGAAAATTCGTTCCCTGCCCTAACGTGCTGCAAACGCTGATATCTCCTCCCATCAGCTGCACGAATTTTCGACTAATCGGTAAACCTAAACCCGTTCCTTCTAGAGATTTGCGACCCGTTGCTGTCTGCGTAAAGGCTTCAAAAATGATGTCAAGTTCTTCGGGGGCAATACCGGGGCCGGTGTCTTCGACTTCAAAATGCAGGGTTGATTGTACAGCGCTACGCGCATGAAAACGATGGTTAGTGGTTGGTTGGGGAGGATGACTCAGCGCTGATACTCGTAACGTGACGCTGCCTTGCGATGTAAATTTGATCGCGTTACCCACAAGATTAATTAAGACTTGGCGCAGTTTGCTCTCATCCGTTTATACGTATCGGGGAATATTGGGAGCGCACTCAAAGGTTAAGTGTAACCCTTTCTTTTGGGCGGGTAACTGAAACATGACGTGCAGACTATCTAACAGTCGGTACAGGTCAAAGCGTTGCGGGTCTAACGTTACCTTACCCACCTCGATTTTGGACATTTGTAGAACATCGTTAATCAGTTCGAGTAAGTGTTCGCCACTCCGATTAATGATGTCAATTGATTCGCGTTGCTCGGAATTGAGCGATGAGTCGCGGGTGAGTAATTGAGTGAAGCCGAGAATGGCATTGAGCGGCGTGCGGAGTTCGTGGCTCATATTCGCCAGGAATTCGCTTTTGGCGCGATTGGCTCGCTCGGCAGCTTCTTTCGCTTGATGTAAGGCTAATTCTACCTGTTTGCGATCGCTAATGTCTTGACTCGTTGCAATGACACAGTTTTCTCCATTCAGTTTAATAAGTTCTGCGGATAACAAGGCGGTTCTGATTTGACCGGACTTGGTTTGGAACTCAAATTCATAGTTGCGAATGGTGCCTTTTTCAGTTAGTACTCGAAACAGGTGGGTGCGAGCGTCTAGATTCACCCAAAAATTCAGTTCGAGCGCGGTACGACCGATAATTTCTTCGCGGCTATACCCGATAAATTCGCAAAAGCTATCATTGATTTCAATATGGCACCCATCGCTTAACCGAGTCAATGCGATCGCACTTGGACTCGAACGAAACGCTCCGGCAAATTTTTGTTCGGATTGACGCAGTTCTGCCTCCGCTTTGACTAGTTCGGCAGTTCGTTCGATTACTTTTTGTTCTAACAACGCATTGAATTGTTCCAGTTCAGCATTAATTTTTTGTAAGATTTCATTTTGCTGGGCTAATTGTTTATCCTGAGCATACCTTCGGATGGCTTCTGTGACGGTCAAGCAAAGATCGGTTTCTTCCCAAGGTTTAGCAATGTAGCGATAAAGATTGGCAAAGTTAACGGCATTTCCCACGGCTTCGGCATTGGCTTGCCCGGTGAGTAAGATTTTTAACGTTTTGGGATATTTAGCATGGAGCTTAATCAGCAATTCATCTCCTTTCATCCCTGGCATAATTTGGTCAGAAATAATCAGAGGAATTTCGATGTCATCTTCTTGCAATTCTGCAAAAATTTCTAGAGCTTCTTCTCCACTTTCTGCTAATTCAATGTCATAGGCACTGCCTAAATAGTGAGATAATTGGTCTCTCAGACTATTGAGGATATAACGTTCATCATCAACGCAGATAATCGCGCCTCTACTCATTCGTTCCCTCCAATCCCGCTCTAAGCACTTCAATTAACGTCTCTTCATCCCAAGGCTTAGGGATGTAGCGATGCAGGTTGGCATATTGGCGGGTTCGTTCAATGGCGTCTTCATCCGCTTGCCCCGTCAGCAGTACTGTCACAATATCAGGAAATTGCTGATGGATTTTGATCAGAAATTCATCTCCTTTCATATTGGGCATTAGCCAATCGGAGACAATGATCAGAATTTTGACCTCGTCTTGATTGAGTTCTTCGATCACTTCCAAGGCTTCATCCGCACTTTCAGCAAATTCATAGATGTAGCGATCGCCAAAGTGATTCGTCAGTTGGTCTCGTAAACTTGTCAAGACGATTCTCTCATCATCGACACATAAAATAGCTTTTTGGGTCATGCTCGAATTTCTTTAAAACCGCACTAAAAAATGGTTCACTGGTCACTGACTAATCGGTAACCAGACGCTAAAGGTAGTTCGTCCGGGTTGACTCTCTACCTCGATTTTGCCCTGATGTTTGTCCACAATTTTCTTGGCAATTCCCAACCCTAAGCCACTACCCTCTCCGGTAGGTTTAGTGGTAAAGAATGGTTCAAAAATTTTATCTTGGATTTCAGTAGGAATGCCACATCCGGAATCTGTAACTTGCACCACCACTTGGCTGGCTGCCTGAAAAATGTCTATCTTCAATCGACCCTGATTATGCATCGCTTGCAGAGCGTTATGAATTAAATTAGTCCATACCTGATTTAAATCTTCTGGATAACATAGGATGGCAGGAATCTCTTGATAATTCTTAATTAGTTCAACGCCTTGTTTGAGCTGGTTGTGATAAAGAGTCAAGATAATATCCATTCCTTCCGTAATGTTGGCTAGAGTCATTTGACCCGAATTATCCTGGCGCGCATAACTTTTCAGGGCAAAGACAATTTTTGAGGCGCGTTCCACTGCCAGTTTAATCGTTTGACTATTGGTTTGTTGAGTCAATAAACTGTAGGCGGTTTCTAAAATAGTCTCCCTGCGTTCATCCTCTAATAGAGGAATAAACGGCGCAATATCTCTAGTAATTCCCAGTTTCACTAAGGCAGTCGCCAGAGAGTCTCCCTGTTCAAATCCCCGTGCTTCTAACTCTTTTTTCAGAGTGCGTTTCAATTGACGTTCCTCTCGCGTGGAGAGGGATTGTTGATTGTGCCGAGCCGCTGCCAAGAGGGCGAAGAAATCGGCTTGCTGTTGGAACGAAAGTTGTTGAAACAGCGGAGGTAACGATCGCAACGATTGTTCCAGGGCGGTTGTAATATTACCAATAGAGGCACGAATCGCTCCCAGGGGTGTATTAATTTCGTGTGCAATACCGGCCACCAGTTGCCCCAGTGCTGCTAGTTTTTCGGATTGAATCAGTTCGTCTTGGGTGGTTTTGAGATGTTCCAGGGCTTGCGAGAGTTCCTGGGTGCGTTCGGCAACTTGTTGTTCCAGAATTTGATTGTATTGGGTCAATACCGCCTCTGCCTGTTTGCGTTCCGTAATGTCTTCAATGAATCCTTGATAGTAAAGCAGTACCCCATTTTCATCCCGAACTGCACGCGCATTCTCGCTAATCCAGATGATGCTGCCATCTTTGCGATACACCTGAGATTCAAAGTTGGATACGGCATCGTGCTGCCTGATTAATGCCGAAAACTCTGCGCGACGCTGCGGTTGGACGTAGACTTGCTGGCTAATGTCAGAAATTGCCGCAATCAATTCTTCCGGAGAGTCATACCCGTAGAGGTGCGTGAGTGCTGGGTTAACGCTAAGGTAACGGCCGTCCGGGGTGGTTTGAAAGATGCCTTCGAGTGCATTTTCAAAGATACTGCGATACTTTTGTTCGGCTTGGCGTACCTCGGCGTAGAGTTTGGCATTTTCAATCGAGATAGCGGCTTGAGCGGATAAGACGGTTAAGACGGCCAAGCGATCTGGGGTAAATACACCGGGAATTAAGTTATTTTCTAAGTAGAGAATCGCGATCGCTTTTCCTTGGTTTTGAATCGGGATACACAACACCGATCGCGGTTTGTGCTGGAGCATGTAAGAGTCAGCCGCAAAGGTTGTCTCCGTACTGGCATTGTTGAGGAGTAGGGTTTCTTGGGTACGCCAGACGTAGTTGACGAGCGATACCGGCAACTCTTGCGTTGCGTCAAGGGGAATCGATTGCAGGACAGTCGCGTTGGCATCTGAGCTATCTGTCACCTGACTTACCTCGTTGGCTGTGCCTGCGGCGATAGTTAATGCCTCAATCGCTAAATTTCCCGCTTGAGGCATCAGGAGAGCGGATTTAGAAGCCCCCCCATTTTCCATAACCACTTGCATTAACGAGGAGAGCAATTTATCCAATTGAATTTCTCCCGAAAGGACTTGAGAGGCTGCAATTGCTGCGGTGAAATCCAGAACGGCTGAAATACTCGTGCCACTGCTAGATGTCACGGTTCCCGTCGTGATACCAGAGAGCGTATTCCCTTGATTGAAAGCGTTTTTCTTACTCATCATCGTATCAAGCAGTTGGGGATAGCGTTTTTCCAAATCCTCAACTTTGGCTTTAGCTCCCCAACGAGCATAAGCGTAGTAAGCATCAGTTCAGTAGACTTGGGCAATTTTCTCTTTGCCCCATTCTAGGTAAAATTTAGCGGCAAGTTCGTGAGCTAAGGCTTCTTCGTGCATGTACTCATTGTCTTTTCGCAGCCCAAACGCACTCTGATAACGCTCCTCTGCCGTTAAATTTCTGGGCATAGAAAACTGCTCGAATTCAATAAATTCAATAGTTGATATGAAAGCGTTCCCTCAGCATTTGCAGAATCGGTATTTTCTGATATTGTTCGGGGCGGATAGTATCCCAATTCAGTCCTGCTGGAGGTGAGTAAGTTGTGTGAGTTGCGATCGCATTTTCAGCAGTAACAATCCAGTTGAGCGGCCAATCGTGAGCTTGCATGGGCAAGCGTTCGTCGTCCACAATCTGCAAGGGATGCACGGTAGTCACAATTGGAGTATCCGACTGCACCAAGCCAAATTCCTTGAGCATAGCCAGTTCCAAGTCGGCAAATCCTGCCCCTTTCCCAGTTCGCCCTCCATTACGCGTCACAGCTACACAGCCCACCACAACCAAATCGATCGCTTGCATCTGTTCAAAACTAACCAATCGCCCATAGTTCAACGCCTTCCGCGCAATTGCCGCCTCGTCGAGTGGGATATTGCGCTGCTGCAAATCCTCTGCCGTCAATTCAACAAAGCAGCGAGTATCCGTCAAACGCGGTACGGCCATGTAGAGACGTTTCCCCTCTTGCAGCGCCCGCAATCTGACTGGAATTTGCGATGAATCGGGATTGCACTTGATTGTCTTTGCCCGTTGCCAAATCGGTAAAGCCGCCAACCGTTCAGCCGCCTGAACCGCACCGACAAAATTGGGAATGTGACCAAAGGGGTTGCCGATTGCGACGCCTTGTTTCTGCAACAACGTCCAAACCTCAGTTCTCAGATTGTCTTTGTCAGGATGGTAACCACTCCACGTTGTTTTAATCGTATTTGACATTTGTGACACTAATGGTTCTACGGTTTGACTTGTTGGCGGTAGACATGAGGCGTGACTTGCAGAGTCTTGCGAAACACGGTTGTCATGTGGCTTTGATTACCAAAACCTGCTGCATAGGCAATTTCCGCAATCGACAAATTGCGATCGCGTAGCAATCGTTTCGCTCGTTCGACGCGACATTGCAGGACATATCGATAAGGCGGTATTCCTGTTGTTGCCTTAAAAGCATGGGCAAAGTAATACGGACTCAATCCAACCGTTCTAGCAATTCCATCCAGACTGAGTTCGTCGTGAAGATTGTCTTGAATATATGCGATCGCGATTTTCAGCGTCTTAATACCTAAGAAATCGGGGACGCGCTTGAGTTGACCGGATACATTCGACCTTTGGCGGATAATATGTTCCATCACGAGTGTTGCCAGTGACTCTAGATAAAGCGCTCCTCCAACCTGTCTATCGACAAAACAGTCTCGCAGCGCTTGAGCTAAACCTACGCCTTTCGCACTGGACTGAACTTGCCCTGGGACAAGTACAACATCTTTGTCATTGCTATACTCAGCTACAATCCGAGAGACTAACGGTTGCTTGTAAGCCAGGATGATGAACGGGCTAGCCGTTTCGATCGAGCGATACGTGGTTGCTTGAGGTACAACATCGAAGCCACCCGGTACAGCTTGATAAGTTTCTAGCCGCTCGGAGTTAAAGGCTGCAAGTCCATAACCGAGTTCAAACCGCGTCGAAATCAGTTCAAAGGGCGCAGTGAGATTAACCTGTAAGTTACCTCGTTGTACTAGAGCGACAATCAAACTCGCTGTTTCTATCCAGTGTCCCCACTCCGGTAGTTGGCATAGTGGTGCTTCGTCCAGAGGCATCCTGCACTCTGCTGATGTAAATTGCTGTTCTTTGAGAAAGTCCACTCTTCACCCGCAAGAACTGAAAAGACAGCCTAAGTCGGTATCTGTATAGTTAGCTTCATTGAGTTTATTACTAAGGATAGGCAGTAGCCAATGAACGCAGGTTTGATTCCCATATCGGCACTCTTCATTGGATTAAATGGTTTCATCGCCTTTGCACTTTCTTACATTGCAGCGACGGAACGGACAAGAACGAGAGTTTGGCACGGCGAGTCAAAAGAGGACGTTGCCCTGCAACCAGATCCATTGGTCAATCCGAGCGCTTGGGCGGCTACGATTGAGCGTTTGAGTCAAAAACTTTCGGTTGGAAGCGTTCGAGATGATGGCATCTTACAGCGTAAAGTACGCGCCCACGGCAATTTTGCTGAATACGTGCCACATGGATTGCTTTTTGTCATAGGGCTTGAGTTAATGCAAGCTCAAGCATGGCTAGTATGGCTGCTGGGCAGTATGCTCACCGTCGCTCGAATTGCTCATGCCTACGGAGTGATTACAAAATACGGCCCTTCTATAGGACGAGCGACAGGATTTTTCCTCACTTGGTTTGTCTACGTCGTTGGTAGCATTGCCTGCCTCTACTACAGTGCTATCAGTCTGATTTGACCACTTCTTCTTATCTGTTTTGCCGCTGAAAATAATGATATCGAGTCCCTTGATAAGTCAGCACACCTAAGTCTCCCTCAACAAGCAGGCCATACTCGCTACCAGAGACACAAAACTCATGGCGGTTGCTATGTTCATCTTCAAACGTGCAGTAGTAGTAAGTCGAAGTACTACCACTTGCTTTTATCCGTTTAGCAACGACCTGAGCTGTGACAAATACAATGGGTTGCCTATTGTTATGTTGCCGTTCTGCCAGCGCTTTGATTGCCGCAAACAAAGTCCTGCCGAGGATAATAATAAAGCCGATGACGATGAAGATTGGAACAATTATGAATAAAATTGTGAATAAAACCATGATGCTGCCCCAACAACTTCCAGTAGTGTGACAATTAAATGTAATAGAAAACGGGCGCTCGCTCTCATCTGCCCGATGTTATGCTATGCGATCGCCCTTCAGTCCTCATGCGTTACCTCAGCGTGCCACCAGCAAGCGATCGCCTAATTAAGCTATTACGCATTTAACTTGAATGTCACTGAATTAAGCCCTGAACTAAAGTTCGGGCTAAAAGCTAAAACCCGTTAAAACGGGTTGAAAGCCTTGCCCAGTAAGCTTTAGCTTACTTGAGCTTTGAGCCGGAAATTTATTTCCAGGCTCTTTAAGTCAGTGCCATTCCATTTAACTTGCATATTTATCGGCTGGCATGAGTGTTAGTGGTCAGTGGTCAGTAGCAACGGACAACTGACAGAAAACCCGATCGAAGAACCAGTCAACTCAATCGCGAAGCCCCAGAACACGGCATCAATCCGCGTGACTCAGAGGCTCGGAATGGTTCCCTTGGGGCGAACTAGCCGCTATTACGGAACTGAACTCGAACTGTTCAAGCTAGAAGCAATCGTTTGGTAAAGCCGAATCGAACGAGGACTGCAAGAATTAAAAATATCTAAAAAGAACAAAGATTGCGATCGCAATCCCCGCACCAACATAAAACACGCTACTGATGCCGCCAATGCCCAAGGCAACTCCCATCAGCATCGGGCCTATGATTCGTCCTACGTTACAAAATGTCCCGTTTACCGAAATTACCATAGCCAGATACTCCTTAGATGCGCGTGACGCTACGAGTGAGAGGATAATCGGGGAGCAAATGCCAAAACCAATTCCAAACATTACGGTTGGGATTAAGAGTAACCAGAGACTGGAGACAAATGGAACGCTCAATAGGGCTAAAGCATAGACAACGAAGGATGCTCTAATTAAAGTTGTTTCTGAAAACCGTCTTGCCAGTCGTCCTACTTGCCACGCTGCGATCGCCATTGCCACAGGTAGGCTAGCCAGTATTAGTCCAATTATCCAACTAGATGATTTGAAGGAATGGGCTATCAAAAGTGGTAAATAAGTTCTCAAGGCTCCGTAGAGGAGCATGAATTGAGCAGTGCTGGCAATGAAAAGTCCGGCAAGTTGGCGATTTCTAAGGCTTTTCAAGGCATTGAGCAAATTCACATTGAGAGGTTTTTCACCTGTCGGTTCAGGATTTTTGAATCCGAACCACACCAACAGTGCTACTGGGAGAGCTGCCAAGGATAGCAAAAAGGGATAATACCAGCCCATAACTGCCAGTGCGCCGCCAATAATGGAATAAATTGCCATGCTGGCATTGATGAGACTGGTGTTGTAACCGATCGCAGTTGTGCGTCTCGTTCCTGAATACAAATCGCTAATCAGCGCAATGGTGAGAGAATGCAAGGAGGCAGCACCGATTCCCTGAAGGAAAAGGAACCACAGCAAAAGGTTAAAGTCACGGGCAAAGGCGCAAGCTGTGCCAGCAATACCGAACAATACCAGGGAAGGAACGAGAATTGTCTTTTTGCCAATGCGATCGGCAAGCACTCCTACGACTGGGCCGAATACAAGAGATGGAAAGGAGAAGACTGAGATTAATAAACCAATCTTTTGTGGAGGTACGTTTAATGCCTGGATAATCTTGGGAAAAGCTGGAGGGATGCTAGCGAGGACGAGAAAGGTGATGAGAGAAACTGTGAAAATAATGAGGAGATTTTTGTCTTTATAGAGTGGGCTTTGGTTCTCTTGCTGATGCTCAGTGCTTAGCGATCGCATGAAGTTACTCTCTTCAATATTTTCAACAAACCCTAAATACTTTATCTGGAAGGCGATCGCGAAGTTATTTCTTAATATAATTTCTCCAAGATGAGCAACTAACAAAAAATTTACTATAAATGCCTCAATCAATTGATATTGCGTCTTTTAAGAAATTCTTATTAATAGGAAAACTCGGAAAGTGACAGAAGAGGGTTATAGCAGTCGCCATAAAGGTTAGGACAAATTTAACGGCTGAAACGACCACATATCAGTAATAAACCTTCTGCCTTCTGCCCTCTGCCTTTTGCTATATCCCTCTTCTGTCACTCTCCGGAAAGGCAATCTCCAGAAGCCTGATCAGTCAATCCATACAAGCTATCCTATTAGAAAAACTTGGTGGCTGTATTTGTTGTTAGAAAAAAATCTGGCGATCGCTTAATATACAAAAGCTCTCTTCGTTCAGAAATGGCAAATGTTTTCGGAGAGTGACAGAAGAGAGATATCTCCATGAGTCTTGGCAAACGCTCGAAACTCCTCCCAGTCTGGGATTTTATGGTTATTGCCGGGGGGTCGGACGAGTGGTGGCCATAACGCTAAATCCTTACTTTACAATCTGGTCGCGCAGGGCAGAGATGGATGGAGCGAAAAAATAACCACCGCCAGTTGGAGTAATCCAGTTAGCAGTAGTCGTGACTGCTACAGGAGTGCTGCTTCCAGATGGGTAAAAAGCCGCTGTCCGTCCATTGGAATCCTGATTATTCAATCCAACAATCATGTCAAAACTTCCTGGATCAGTGCTTTGGGGATTTTTAAGGGAATTCATCCAAGTTTGGCTGAGAAACTCAAACTGATTTTCGATGGAAGTTTGATAGCAGAGGAACAGCAAACCACGCTCAACTCGGAGTTCCTCCTCTGTTGGATTGAAGGGGTCCGCAATTGGTGTCCCAAAAGGAATACCACGCCTCAAGATGCGGAACTGGAGCGTAGTTTCAGGAGGACCCTGATCTGTTGAACCATCACGCGGATTTACTTTGCGAATATGGGCGGCAAAAGGACAGATATTGCCAATAGAGTCACTGCGAAATGGGAGCTTTGAAGAAAAGCTATCATCCACAGTTTTGGTTTTGTCCACGAACGCAAAGTTATTTAAGGCTCCCGTCTTGTCCTTTTCCATCTCAGGGATATCGACCATTAGAGAGCGGGAAATCGGTGTACCGCTTCGCCAACGCCCCACTAGGATTGAAGCAAGGTGAACGGCATCAAGATTAGCCTGTTCTAGTTGTGATAAGCGTTCAGCCTCGGACTTCATGGTTCGCCAGAAGAGAGGAACATCTTGGCGTAATCGACGGTAGACTAGGAAAGAGCCATTTGTACACCAATCAGGACCTGCTTTAGCCTCATCTCCGGGAGTACGAGAATCCCTCTTCCGCTGTGTGGGATAACCGAAAACAAATTGACCGGGGTAAACAAGCGGTTGCCCAGGACGGCTGAAATCAACGCTGAGAGGATTGGCAGAATCAATCAACCGGGGGGTAAAAAGCTCGTTAGATGTAGAGAGTCTGCCTCGAATACCTGGTTGGGAAATACCATCTTTAAAGCCAAAATGCTCGTGTCCAGGAAGATCATTCCGTGTTCTGCCAATGTCTTCATGAATAAGGACTAAACCATTCGGCACAGTGGATTTCAGCTCGTTAACGATGTTGTTGAGGTCTGTTTCGTT
>DATNPC010000301.1:0-4731 GCA_036703375.1 Allocoleopsis sp. | reverse complement strand
GTAGAATTTGGTGCTCTCCCTCCCGATAAAAGTGGCTTTTTCACGACCCTTCTGGGATGGGTCATTCCTCCCCTAATTTTCCTTGGCATCTGGGGTTGGCTGATGAGTCGTGCCCAACAGGGAGGAGGAGCAGCACTGACTGTAGGTAAAAGCAAAGCTCGCATTTATTCTGAAGGGAATACAGGGGTAAAATTTGCCGATGTTGCTGGAATTGATGAGGCTGAAGCGGAACTCCAAGAAATCGTCCAATTTCTGAAAAGCGCTGAAAAATATATCCGTGTTGGAGCCAAGATTCCCAAGGGGGTATTGTTGGTAGGACCACCAGGAACAGGCAAAACCCTCTTAGCCAAGGCAGTTGCTGGAGAAGCTGGCGTTCCCTTCTTCAGTATTTCTGGTTCCGAGTTCATTGAGTTATTTGTCGGCGTTGGAGCCGCACGAGTTCGGGACTTATTTCAACAAGCTAAGAAACAGGCTCCCTGCATTGTCTTTATTGATGAATTAGATGCCTTAGGCAAATCCAGAGGTGGTGCAGGACCAATAATGGGTGGCAATGACGAGCGGGAGCAGACCCTAAACCAGCTTTTAACCGAGATGGATGGCTTTGAAGCTAATACAGGAGTTATTATCCTAGCAGCGACTAATCGACCCGAAGTTTTAGACCCAGCGCTGCGTCGCCCCGGTCGCTTCGATCGACAAGTGGTTGTTGACCGTCCGGACAAGCAAGGACGAGAAGCCATTCTTAAGGTACATATCCATCAGGTTAAGTTAGCTACGGATGTAGACCTGGGAGCGATCGCAGCACGCACACCAGGTTTTACAGGTGCAGATTTAGCCAATTTGGTGAATGAAGCAGCGCTTCTGGCTGCTCGTCAGGAACGAGAATCCGTAACGATGGCTGACTTCAATGAAGCAGTTGAGCGCGTTATCGCTGGTTTGGAGAAAAAATCCTGCGTACTTAATGAAGTGGAAAAGAGAACTGTTGCTTACCATGAAACGGGTCATGCCATTGTAGGAGCCTTGATGCCTGGGGCTGGTAAGGTTCAGAAAATATCTATTGTTCCTAGAGGGGTAGGTGCTTTGGGGTACACTTTACAGTTACCTGAAGAAGACCGCTTCCTGATGACAGAAGATGAAATTCGCGGTCAGATTGCCACCCTCCTTGCGGGACGCTCCGCTGAGGAGATTGTTGTGGGTAAAGTCTCAACAGGAGCCAGTGATGATATTCAAAAAGCAACAGATTTAGCAGAGCGGGCGGTCACTCTTTATGGCATGAGTTATAAACTAGGACCTATAGCCTTGGAAAAAGTCCAGCAGCAATTTCTCGATGGCTTCTCAAACCCCCGTCGTCCCGTTAGCCCCAAGGTTACAGAAGAAATCGATCGAGAGGTTAAGGCAATTGTAGATGGGGCGCATCACATCGCCTTGCACATTCTCAAAACTAATCGTTCCTTGCTGGAGGAAGTAACTCAGCACCTAATACAGCGAGAAATTCTGGAGGGAGAGCAACTGCGCCGCTATCTAGAGCAGGTTCAGGCACCAGCAGAATTAGCCGTCTGGTTACGCACAGGTCAGTTAATCGCGGACGTGGAAGCGCCTGCACTGTCAGACCAAGGTGAGTGAAAATCATGAATAAAAATCGCGATCAGTACAGTCCATCTCCTAAATTAGCGGTCGCTCCCGATCCCAAGATTATGAAAGCTGTCGAACAACTGGGTTACCGCGTCACGCTTGGAGATGTTGCAGCTTTTGTGGGATTGAATATTAATCTGGCACAGCAAGGATTACTGGCGCTGGCTTCCGATGCGGGTGGACATTTGCAAGTGGCACAGTCAGGAGAGATTGCCTACCTGTTTCCCAAAAACTTTCGTTCAATTTTACGCAACAAGTTCTTGCGGCTACAGTTGCAGGAATGGTGGGAAAAGGTTTGGCGCGTATTATTTTACCTAATTCGGATTTCCTTCGGGATTCTCTTGCTGCTTTCTATTGTTCTGATTTTTGTGGCGATCGTCCTTATTAGTCTCAGTGCGAGCGGCAACGATAGTTCAGAGAATCGCGGTAGCGAAAATTCTAGTGGAGGCGGTGGCATCTTCTTCTTCCCTAGCTTCTGGATTGGGGATATCTTTTGGTTATTCAACCCAAGCTACGAGCGGCGCTATCAACGAGAACAAGTTGCCTCCCACTCTTCTCAAAGTAGCCAGATAAATTTTCTAGAGGCAGTCTTTTCATTTCTGTTTGGCAATGGCAATCCCAATCACAACTTAGAAGAACGTCGCTGGCGAGCAATTGGCATCGTCATTCGCAATTCAGGAGGTGCTGTTGTCGCCGAACAGATTGCGCCATATCTCGACGATATTGGGGAAGGAGATAAGCGTGAATCTGAAGACTATATACTCCCCGTACTAACCCGATTTGATGGGCGTCCTGAAGTCAGTCCGGAAGGAGAAATAATCTATCACTTTCCGCAATTGCAGACAACAGCTTTATTGTGGGAGTCACAGCTAGTGCGACCTTATCTTCGGGAGCGGTTTTGGCGCTTTAGTCGAGCAACTAGCGGACAGATTATGCTATCCATCGGGCTAGGTGCAATAAACCTTATCGGAGCCTTGGTTCTGGGTTCTCTATTGAAGGGTGGCATTGCGGCTCAATTAGGGGGATTTGTTGCCTTCGTGCAGTCAATTTATTGGGTGTTATTAGGTTACGGCATCGCTTTCCTGGCAGTACCACTGATTCGTTATTTCTGGATTCAGCTAACAAATAGCAGGATTGCACGGCGGAATCAACAACGGCAGGAGCGGACTTTCGTCCCCGATCCGGCAGATACCACCTTACAAAAGAAAATCGCTTACGCTCAGCAGTTTGCCGTTCAAAACGTTATCACACAAGAGAATTTAGTCTATACGAGCGAAACCGATTTGCTTGACCAAGAGATAGAACAGTCAGACAAAATTGATGATGAATGGCAGCGACGTTTAGAGTCGAATAAGGAGTAATCAGGTAATTCCCTGCTAGTGCGGAATCTGACTTGCTCATACTCTATCAATCGTTCTATTATACAGATAGCGTAATACAAGTCATACACTGTTTTACCGATTTGTTCGTCTCAAAGAATGAAAGCAGGGGTTTAGCAAGCGCAGCTCCTTTGCTTCAGTTCTCCTAGACGCTGAATAGTTTACTGTGCTTCTACTGTATGGGACTGAAAGATATTTCTTAGTGGCAAATGTAGAATGTCAAAACCCCCTCAAAAGAAGCTAGAAGATTTAGTACAATCCCGGATAAACAGCATAGGGAAAAGTTCATTTATAAGTGAACTGTTGACTAACAGCGGTCACTTTTTGTTTTTAGAGGCTTTATCAGAAATTGCCTTACATGGATGGTGGAATTACTTTACACAAATCAACCATTATCTGATTATTGGAGCTACTCTCCTGCAATCGTGGTATTTGGCACGAAAGAATGCTCATCGTTTCTGGGGTAATCTGATTGCTCCAGCCGTCTACATGCTGACAGCTTTACCTGTAAACGGGTTAAATTTTTTTCAAGAGCCTAATCACATCATCTTCTGGGCTTTTGCTCTGATAATTGCCATCTTTCAGGAATTAAGGTTCCTTTGGACGACTTCGATGGTTCTCGGGATTGTTTTCTTAGAATACTTAGCGAGAACTTTCATACTTGTTGTCTTTTACATCACGCTCAGTTTTAAAGAGGTGCAACAACCTTTCAACTTAATACAAATTCTAGAGTTCTCAGGAAGTGCCAGTCACAGGTTTTTGATGTTAAGCATGGGGTTTGTGGGTTTGCTTTTGGGCTTGCAAGCTCTAGAACTTATGAAACAACGCCGAAAACTGAAAGAAACAGTCCAGTTACTGCATCATCTGGCTGAGTGGGGCTTGGGTTCTCATGTAGTTGCTACTGCTGTAAACAATCCGGAAGCTTTGGCATTTCATCGGTGCGATCGCACAATTGTGTTTATAGACATTCGCGGCTTCACATCCTGGTGCGAACAAAAGCCAACCGAGGAGGTGGCCATAATGCTCAATTCCTATTACCGCAATGTCGAATTAGCGGCAACTGAATACTACCCCCTGCGGCTCACTTTTACTGGCGATGAAGTTATGGCTATCTATGCTACACCCCAGCAGGGAGTTGCAGCAGCACATTCTATGCTGGCAGCAGCACAACAGGCGATCGCCTGTTGTGGAATTGGTGTTAGCTGCGGGGTGCATTGCGGTAGTGTCATCGAAGGACTGTTTGGCGGTAAAGATGTCCGTACTTATACTGTTATTGGTGATGTTGTCAACACAGCTAAACGACTGGAAAGTGCCACTTCAGCTGGAGCAATTACTCTGTCGAACGCGATCTATCAAGTCATGCATCAACAGTTAACGGTTGAGCCTTGCAAACCAATAGCAGCTAAGGGGAAAACAGAGACTCTAATTGCTTGGCGACTTGTCGAAGTGCATCAATAATACCGTGTATTCTGTGTTACAAACTGATGAAGTTGGTGTAGCCTAAAACTTTGTAATAAAAAGCAATATATGGATATATCGAGTCTATGGAAAAACAGTTCAAAACCTACCGTGAAGCAACGTTTTGGGGTGAGTAGTTCAAAGAGCGATTATTATGAAACGCTTAATCTTGGGTAGCCTATCATTTTTCTTGCTAGCGTCAATGATTGTGCCTGCTCTTGCTTTTGACAACCCGTATGTTAAAGGTAAGACAGCACCTTTCAAT
>DATNPC010000300.1:0-2394 GCA_036703375.1 Allocoleopsis sp. | reverse complement strand
GGTGCTAGAGTCCGGTGACACCTTTGGTGCAGATGACTTATTGGACAATTTCTCCGAGCCAATGGATGAGGTTAGCCGATCGCAACCCAAAGCGATCGCGCACAGCGCAGCGCCAAAGGCGATTGCGGCTAGTGCGGGTTTTGTAGCTCGGATTTCGGCACAGCAGCTCCAGCCTTGGTTGGAGCGACTCCCGGAACTCCGACAATGCTTGCAGCAACAAGCAATGTTGCGGCACTGCCTGACATTTTTTAAAACCTCTACAGAGTTGCGAGAGTTGACCAGTCATCAACTGCGGCAACTCTTCCCCTATTTAATAGAAAAACGAATTGAACAAGGTCAGTCTCTAGCTGAGCTAACTGCCTCGCATCCAGGTCGGTTCTGGCTGTGTAGCGGGCAAATTCAGACTCAACAAAATGCTGGCAATCTCCCAGTTGTGGGGCAAAGCTGGGGATATCCCAATCCCACACCGACAGATTGGATCGCTCAAACTAACCTAGTGGCTTATCTGCTTCCCCTAGAACACTGGGAAGCTGCCCAAGCCATTGCACCGAGTGTAATCGCTAGCTTCTCAGCACCCACCAATGGAGCAGCTCGAAATGGACATCGTGAGGCTAAGCGCCAAACGCGGCCTTTACCTCCGCTCCCAACAGTCAAATCTGCACTGCCACCTCAACCCGCATCGCGGGAAACTACTCGTCCAGTTGACCCAGAAGCGATCGCATTTCCGCAACCGGCCACACAACACCGTCGAAGTCCCAGATTTTGGCAACGCTATCCCTTCATTCAACAGCAGAGTTCTTCAGACTGCGGGGCAACCTGCCTAGCAATGATCGGGCAGTATTGGGGGAAACGGTTTAGCCTCAATACTTTACGAAATTTAGCGGGAGTAGGTCGTTCTGGAGCCTCTTTGAAAAGCTTAGCGACTGCCGCAGAAGGCTTAGGATTTCATGCCCAACCCGTGCGGGCGAGTTTGAGCCGTTTAGCCGATCGCGAAAATCCTTGGATCGCACACTGGCAAGGTATTCACTATGTAGTGGTTTACCGGGTCAAGGGCAATCGCATTCTCATCGCCGATCCAGCCGTGGGAAAGCGATCGCTTTCTCAGGAGGAATTTCAAGCCAACTGGACTGGATACGCTCTCTTGCTCGAACCTACCGTTCAACTGCAAGCCGTCCAATCCGAGAAAAACTCTCTAGGTCGCTTTTGGGGTTTGCTCTGGCCTTACCGCAATTTGGTCGGGCAAATTATTCTGGCCTCTTTACTGATTCAGGTTTTTGGTCTGATTACGCCCCTCTTTACTCAAATAATTCTCGATCGCGTTGTCGTTCACAAAAGCTTCGTCACCCTGCACGTCTTCGCCATCGGCCTGCTCTTATTTGGGGTGTGGCGCATTGGCATGACGACCATGCGACAGTACCTGCTCGACTATTTTGCCAATCGCTTAGACTTGACACTGATTAGCGGCTTCACCCGCCATGCCCTAACCTTACCCCTCAAGTTTTTTGAATCCCGTCACGTCGGGGATATTATTACCCGCGTCCAGGAAAACCAAAAGATTCAGCGTTTCCTCACGCGCCAAGCGGTCACGGCCTGGTTAGATGCCTCAATGGCAATCATCTATATCGGATTGATGGCTTATTACAACTGGCGTCTAACGCTGCTCGTTGTGGCACTGATTCCTCCCATTGTGATTTTGACGGTCGTCGCCAGTCCATTCTTGAGACGGATATCGCGAGAAATTTTTAACGAAGAAGCCGGACAAAACTCCTCTTTAGTGGAAATGATGACTGGCATTGCTACGGTCAAAGCGGCGGCAGCAGAACAGGAATTGCGCTGGCGTTGGGAAGACCGATTAACCAGCACATTAAATTCGCGATTTCGCGGGCAAAACCTGGCGAATGGCTTACAAACCACGGGTGGCTTCATCAATACCCTCGGTAGCACGGCACTGCTGTGGTACGGAGCAACCTTGGTGATTCAAGACCAACTCACGATTGGTGAGTTTGTGGCATTCAACATGTTGATTGGCAATGTGATCAACCCCGTGCTGGCTCTGGTGAACCTTTGGGATGAATTCCAAGAAGTGATGGTTTCAGTGGAACGGCTCAATGATGTCTTCATGGCCGAGCCGGAAGAAAGTCCTCACCACCCTCTGTTGGTTCTTCCTCCCCTGCGGGGCGACGTGCAGTTTGAGAATGTCACGTTCTGCTACAGTCCAGACCAAGAGCGTAACACGCTGCAAAACATTTCGTTTGAGGTGAAAGCGGGACAAACGATTGCCATTGTGGGTCGTAGCGGTTCGGGGAAAAGTACGTTAGTCAATCTGTTACAGGGGTTGTATCACTCGACCAGCGGTCGCATCTGCTTGGATGGTCATGATATCCGACACGTTTC
>DATNPC010000299.1:0-5866 GCA_036703375.1 Allocoleopsis sp. | reverse complement strand
CACTAACTGAATATCCTCTACCTTTCTCAATAATCGTAGGGTGGGCAAGATTGTTGACTGTTGGAATTCACTAGAAATCATTGAATGGTAAAAATTGTTCGTGGCGATCGCATCGGGAAGTCCGGCAAAATTACTTTAGGTTGCTCCGCAGCCATCTTCGATCCCACACGGCAGAAACTATTACTCACCCGTCGAACGGATAACGGACGATGGTGCTTGCCGGGTGGACGGATGGATGCCGGTGAAGAGGCCGCAGAAGCTTGCATTCGCGAAGTGCTAGAGGAAACAGGTTTGCACGTTCGTATCGAACGCTTGATCGGGGTTTACAGTAATCCTCATTACATCCTTGAATATGCAGACGGAGAGCGCTGCCACATCGTTGCACTCCACTTTGAAGCCACACCCATTGCTGGCACCTTGGGTATTAGTGACGAGACAACAGAGTATGGCTATTTTTCCCTCTCCGATCTTTCCAATCTGGATGTGATGGAACACCATTTAGAGCGAATTGAAGATGCATTTTCTGCTCAGACAGTCGCCTTCATCCGATAGGTTCGCTTAGCGATTATCTACAAGTAAAGCTTCGCCGCGACGGTAAAGTTCGCAAGCATAATCTGTCCAAGTGCCTTGGCCCCAATATCGAAAACAGCTAGTTTGAAGTAACAAGTTGTACAGCAAGGCTTGCTGATAGTCTGACTGTTGAGTGACTGAGGCATCTTGCTGAACTAAGGAATCATATTTTTGGTGAAATGCAGCACTCAGTTGATTCATTGGCCCCAAAACGTTTTCGTAGCCTTTCACCCAACTTAAGCTATTCGTCCAAGATGCACCGTCCATATGAAATTGATGGTCAGTTTCCTTCACTAACGCGATCGCATTTTCTACAGCCTCCGGTGTGGCATTCTCTGGGTCAACTCGCTGCCAAATCTTGTGTTGACCTATCGCCTGACAAGTGGGGTAATCTTCAGGATTAGCACCTGCGGCTTCAATCAGTTCTAAATATTCAGTGCCGTTCATGGGAACCACACCAGTTTTTCCGCCACCTTGCTCGCGAATTTCATAATAAATCCGGAAGAAATCGCGGGGATATTCATTCATCATCACGCCGCCATTTTCCCCATCCGCGATTTGAGTCACTAGAGAAGGAACAGAGGCATGACCAATTTGCTGCTTTCCTCGTCCTTTTGCCTCAAAATAAGGCTGCATCTGCGCGACTAACTTGGTATCCGACCCTTGGGTTTTAATCAATGCTGTGATACTAATTGTTTCACCATGGGAATTGCGACCCACTAAACGATTTGGGATATATTTTTGTTCGTGCCGTAACCCTGAACCATCCAAATTTTCCACTGAATGTTCTTGTACCATCAACCAGCGATAGCCGCATTCTTTCAGAGCTTTAATGTATTCGTATAGAGTATCGGGGTGATTGGGCAGGTGCATTTCTGGTGGCGAAAACCCTTTGACCCGCTTCAGGGCATCGTAGCCAAAAATAGCAGCAAAATGATGTTGCCACGCTTGGATGTGGAGTTTGATATCGGGAATTGGCGTTGAGGGAACGACACAGTGACTCCACATCGTCCCCATCCATTCAACATAAGGCTGGTACTGAGGTTCACAGGTAATGCGCTTGAGATTATTGAGGATATCCTCTCGTCCCATTTGCCGCAATCCCCAAAGTAGATTGCCTGAATAGTCGAGCATTATTCGAGGATTGCACCCCTCAGAAACTAATTGAGGAATAAAGTCGCCCATCCGGCTATAGCACCAGGCAAATACCTCTGCATTGTGATTATCCCCTTCTTGGGGACGTTCAAACATGTACTGAAGATTGCTAATCAGTTCGCCATTAGCACCCGCCGGAATGGTGGGTTGGTGCATGTGGAGGGCGCAGGCGAATCCCGCCGTGATGTTTTCTAAGTGGAGATTTGTTGTCGGGAGGAATACAGGTTCGTTGTGATTTACCACTGAACTAATTTGAGCCTCCCAACCGCAGATATTCGGCAAGCCTGACCTTAATTCCTCTAAAACAGGTAGATGGGGGGATGGTGCTGTTGCGGTCATAGGACTTTCCTGAATACTCGCGGTTTTAGCAATAGTCTTTCATTGTGGCTTAGGAGTGCGAGTTCTCAGTTCAACTACAGGAATAACTTAATCATGCCTAGCCAGGAGGCTTATCGGTTTCATCTTTTACAGTGAGCAGTGGTCAGTATGAGAGTGAGAGGAAGGAGACCCCCAATCGTTGCATGGTAGGTTTCACGCGGGGTTTCAATCTCCGTGTGAAACCTGGTCACTGTTCACTGTTCACTGTTCACTGGTCACTGTTTGATCAGCAACGCCATCGCACCGCACACTGCAACCATTGTTGTGTTAAAAACAAATACACCAGACAAAGTATCATCAGCAGTGCGATCGCGCCAAATAGCCGGAGCCCAACTCTACCCCAGGAACGGGAAATCCATCGCAAGCGAGTTAAAAGCCAAATCAATAATGTCTCGATCAGAGATATAGCTAATAGAATCGGAGTATAAATCGCCAGCAATATCGGACGCAAATCTCCTGGCAAGGCACCGTTGTATGGATGTAGGAGGATAGAAATCCAATACAGGAAGAAAGATAATGTTCCTACCAGCGTTGCCACTCCAATCAGGATAGCTAACCCAACACCCAGAAATCTGAAAAATTGCTGTATCGACGTTTCCCAACGAGAATTCTGCGATCGCATAAGCTATTGGCAACTGCCCGTGCAGCTAAAGCAGGCGACTACACCATGCCGGTGAACCTGGACGAGGTTGACTAGAGTTTGGGGTAATGCCGCACGTATCCAACGAACCCAACAATACAGCCGAACCGATAGTTAGTCCAGCGAGTAGGAATACTCCTCCAGCGCCAAGTAGCCAATAAATTTCACGATTGGGTTCTGGCTCAAGTACAGCCTCGTCTAACTTAGCCGGATTGTAGTACACTGTGACGTCACAACCCGGTTTGTATTTCAGATGTTTTGTCTGGGCTTCCAAGCGTGAGTTTGTACCGACTAAGCCATCACTGAAGCCCAACCGCTGAGATCGGTAAAGTCTTCCGTTAACCCTATACTCATAGTTCACCTTCACAAAGTAGACCTTGTAACTGCGGATCGGGCGTTCTTCAATCGCTGAATCAAGCAGCTTTCCTGTGGTTGTTAGCCACTGCTTAGCACGCTGGAACTTCCGGCGTACAGACCAGAATTGAATGATGAAGATAGAGCCTATGACCACATGAGGAAAAATAGGCAGGAGCGTAAACAGGACGAATTTTGCAAAAAACATGTTTGCAGATTTGTGGGTATTTTTGAGAATCTCTATTTCCTGTTGATTCTGTTGTCGAGGAAATAGTTTTTAGCCTCAAACCTGAGAAATTCTACATCCGTTTTACTAGGGATTTCGGAAGAGAGCAAAAGGCATCGCGCGACCCAAGGTCAATTGACTGTTCCATGTCATGCATCCTTGGTTCGAGAGCAATTCTAAACTACGTCTAGGAAGGCCAGCGCCAGTTATAACGATTCCATTGATAAATGCCTTGAATTTCGTACTCGGTGCCATTATCGAAGCGAATGACGCAGTTGTAATATGAACCGTCGCTATCCGATCGCTGAGAAATCCGAACCACTGTACACACGAACCACTCACGGCTACAAGGTCCATCCTCTTGCACCCACTCCCAAAGTCCGTTCGAGACTTCGATGCGATCGCCAACGTTCAGCTTTAATCCGTCGGATAATGTTTCTGCGTTAAAATACGGCTCTAGATGACTCGGTTTGACGCGGTTGAGCCATTGAGGGCCGTATTGCTCGCGCACGAACTGAACTGTTCCCGAATCGCGATCGTGTAGCCAATCGTTGAGTAATTTAATTTTCCAGGGGCGATCCTGTGTTTCCTGCTCCTTTACAAACTCCAATAGAGCCTTACGCTGTTCTGGTGTCAATTCATCTAAAGGATTTTCGCCCTCGCTATTGGGGTTTTCCTCGGCTGAGGAGAGTTGCAAGTCACTCGTGACTGACTCGATCGCGACTTGCAATAAAATTTGCTTTTGCCGATCGGTAAGCGCACATAGCATTGCCTCGCATTGAATAAAGGCAGCTTGCAAGACGGCTTCAATCTCAGCTGGAGTCATGGCAAGACAGAATGAGCGGCTCGATTGCTCCCCGTGGTAGCATTCAGGACGATTAACAAGTCCTAATTTTTTATTATTACAAATCTTCGCAGGGCGACCCTAGCCAGCGCGATCGCTAATTCGCGGTAAGCTGAGGATTGGAGATATTGATAAACATTAATGACTGTGCGGTTTATGCGATTTCGAGATTGGTTGGTTATCGTTTCTGTTTCTGGTCTGTTCTCGGTTATCAGTTGGGTGTTCTCGCCTACCGCTTTCGCCTTAGTCCAGATTCAGCTATCAGATATTTCTTACCATGAATGTCCTCCAGAATTAGCCCAAGGCACTGTGACGCCGGGAACCAGTAGTGCTGCTAATTGCTTTCTGGTGACAGGTAAAGCGGTTAACAACTCTGGCAAACAGGTTGTCAATGCTGACATCTTTGGTCGCATTTACGACGCGAATGGGAATTCAGTATTACAAAATCGCACTCGACTGGGTTCAATTGATGAAGTGCCACCAGGCGTCAGTGACTTTGAACTGAGAATTACTGTTCCGGCGAATCAACCCACACCCCTACAGCTCAAGCAATTTAAAGCCGCCGGATTTACGGGTAAAGTTCGCCGATAAAGTGTAGGAAATATCGTTTTTAATCGGTTGCCCCACTTTAAAACGCGACAGACTAACCTGTTAGGGTTAGTCTTAAATGGCACGACACATTTTCTGATTAATTTTCTTTTATCCTCCGAGCGCGCCCAAGATCTATAACCCACCACCTAACATGCCAGCCACCACTTGCAGGACTAAAATCGCCAGAATGGGAGATAGATCCAGTCCGCCGATGGGGGGGATAAACGAACGGAAGATGTTGAGGTAAGGGTCAGTGATCGGACTCAAAAAAGACTGGATCTGGTTCATCCACTCGACGGTGGGGAACCAAGTTAATAAAATCCGGACAAATATCAAAATTAAATAAATTTGGAGAAAGCTGGCGAGAGTATTAGTCAGCAGATCTGTTGCAGTCATTCTAGAAAAAACTTCCTTTCTAAATATCCACGATCGGCAAAGCCTACAAGTGTAAGTGTAACGGATATCATCACGTTCCTGGGCGAGTTGGCGTTGTGTTAACCCGAGCTAATGCCTCCTAGAACCCTTGTGCTTGCCCCTGTTTATGAATCAAGCGATCGCTCCCGCTCCAATTTCTCGGCGTTGCCATTCACCGTACCCAGTTGCTGGCGCACGTCATCGATCGCTGTATTGAGCTGAGCGATTTTATCTTCCAAGCTACGACGAGCCACCTCAATACGCTCTTCTGCCTTGAGTTGGCGCTTTCTACTTTTAATTGACTTAGCTTCTGACCGCGCTGCATTGAGCAAAGAGCGATCGGTTTGTTCCTCCTCGTTGTCGCGTTGGCCAGCCACCACCGCGCCAATAACTCCACCGACTAAACCGCCCAATATTGCTCCAGCTATAAATCCGCTTGTAAAACCATCGCGCTGACTCATCTTTAAAATCCCTATGCCCTTGATTTCTTAAAACGCAACTTTTCTCAAGATTAACGGTTCGCTGACCCGACTGCCTACTCAAGAGACTCGATGAACTCAGTTCAAACTGGAGGCGAAAAATCTCTCTTTCCCACTCCCGTTTTCAGAGTCTGTCAGTCGGTCGAAGCTTAGATGTTTCGTTTCCCAACGTCTAGGTCAACCTCTAAGTCCCAAAGCTGCGATCGCCCGCATCT
>DATNPC010000298.1:0-2085 GCA_036703375.1 Allocoleopsis sp. | reverse complement strand
TTAGCCCAGTACTTGAGCCAGACTATTATGACTCAGAGCTTGCACCATTCTCAGTAAGTGACAAAACCCGCCCGGAGTTTTAACTCTGGGCTAACAGTTCAAGTCCACTTCAGTGGACTAAATACGCTCTGTGTAACGATTTCAGTCCATTAAAATGCCATTTTAATGGACTTGAGCTATTAGCCGTAGAAAAAAGCTAGTTATTGTAAATGCCAAATCCTCCTACTTTCTCTGATATTCAAAACCATTGGGCGCAAGAGTGTATTCGCCAACTTTATGGACGAAATATCGTCAGTGGCTATTCGGATGGAACCTTTCGCCCGAATGCATCAGTCACTCGTGCGGAGTTTGCGGCGTTGTTGAATAAAGCCTTTCCCAACTTGCCAATTGTGCGCGATGCGATCGCGTTTACTGATGTCCCCTCCACGTACTGGGCGTATCCCGTCATTCAATCCGCTTATCGTAAAGGGCTTTTGTCGGGTTTTCCCGATCGCACGTTCAAACCGAACGACCCAATTTTGCGCGTGCAAGTGTTGCTGGCCTTAGTCAGCGGACTCAAGTATTCCCCTAGCACGACGCCGAACGAGACAGTGAAGAAGTATTATGACGATGCGGCAACAATTCCGAATTATGCCGTTGGTGCGATCGCTACAGCAACCGAAAATCGCATTGTCGTCAACTATCCCAATATTAGACGATTCAATCCCAATCAAAGCGCCACAAGAGCGGAGGTTGCAGCGTTTATTTGTCGTGCCTTAAAAATCCCAGGAGTGCCATTGCAATACGTTCCGGGGATGGAATTTGTCGTCATCCAACCGCAATTCGAGCAAGCGGATGCCTTTAGTGAAGGATTAGCACGAGTCAAAACAGGAGATAAGTGGGGCTATATCGATCCCAAAGGGAAATTTGCGATTCCAGCGCAACTCGATGAGGCGAATTCCTTTTCCGAAGGATTGGCATTAGTGAGAAATTATCTTAGCGTTAGCAGTCAACCGACTATACCTGCCGGAGAGGCACAGACGGAAATACGGGGAGTTTGGCTAACCAATGTCGCTAGCAACGTCTTCAACTCCAGGCAAAACATTGCCGAGGCGATGAACTTCCTCGCCCAGACGGGATTCAATGTCGTGTTTCCCGTTGTCTGGAATAATTCCACCACGTTGTTTCCCAGCCGAGTCATGCGGGACACGTTTGGCGTTGAGATCGACCCACGCTATGCTGGACGCGACCCCCTAGCCGAACTGATTGCTGAAGCCAAGCGGGTGGGACTGGCTGTAATTCCTTGGTTTGAGTATGGATTTGCTAGTTCCTTCGGTCAAAATGGTGGCCCCTTGTTGGCGAAAAAACCGCAGTGGGCAGCACGCGATGCCAATGGCAACTTGCTGCAAAAGAATAGTTTTTTTTGGCTAAATGCCTTTGACGCTGAGGTGCAGGAGTTTATGCGGGGCTTAGTGTTAGAAGTTGCCAAAAACTATGACGTTGCAGGGATTCAGGGAGACGATCGAATGCCTGCACTCCCGAGTGAAGGTGGCTACGATCCGAAAACGGTTGAACGCTACGTTCAGCAATTCAATTCCAATCCTCCGCAGAATTCTAAAGACGCACAGTGGCTGCAGTGGCGTGCCGATTTACTGACCGATTTTTTAACTCGCCTGTACCGAGATGTCATTGCGATTAATCCAAATTTAATTGTTTCCGTATCGCCTAGCGTTTACCCTTGGTCATATCAGGAATATCTTCAAGATACCCAAGTGTGGGTTGACCAAGGACAAGTGGATATCATTCATCCACAAGCTTACTACCGAGACTTTGATGGATACAAACAAACGATCGATCGCGTTGTTGCCCAGCAATTTTCATCCTTACAACTTCCGTCTCTAGCCCCTGGTGTTCTGATTAAAGTAGGGTCATACCGGATTACACCAGAACTGCTGTTGCAGAAAATTCAATATAATCGCGATCGCAAAATTCCAGGCGAGGTATTTTTCTTCTACGAAGGGCTGCGAGAAGACAACGATGCCCTAGCTAAAGCCTTGCGAAGCGGTCCCTACGCCAAACCCGCACCCTTCAATAGTTCCAAGATTA
>DATNPC010000297.1:0-8892 GCA_036703375.1 Allocoleopsis sp. | reverse complement strand
GGACATGATGTACTGGCAGCTCAATCGCGTAGTCTAGTTAGTGAGACGCGCAAGAGTGGAACCAGTATGGCCGCTCCAGCTGTAGCGGGTGTCATTGCCTTAATCTTGGCAGAAGCCAAAGCTAAAGGGTTAAACCTAACCATCGACGAGATTCGCGACATCTTGATGAAAACAGCTCGCCCAACCCCTCCAGAGCATACTGATGGTTGGCATCCTCGGTATGGTTATGGCAGGGTAGATGCTGCCGCTTGCGTGGCGATGGTTCAGCCAAAATCGGAGCCGAGCGTGAAGCGATATGAATCAACCCCAAACCGCAACATTGCGGATGCCGATCCGGAGGGTATCCAAGATGCGATCGAAGTAACAGATATCGGTCGCATCGGTAATCTCCGCGTTAGCGTCGATATTATCCATACTTACATTGGCGATCTAAACGTTCAGCTCAAAGCGCCCAACGGTACTAGCGTTATTCTCCACGATCGCCAAGGCGGAACTACGAACAACCTTCAGACTACCTATACAGTGGACTCATTGAAGGATACTACGATTCAAGGAAATTGGATACTTCAGGTTCAAGACTTAGCAAAAGCCGATGTTGGAGTGCTGCAACGTTGGGAACTTGAAATTGACGTGATTCCCTAAACGGGTAGGATAGGAGACGCTACCCCCTTAGCACTCCAATGCAAGAGCGGAATTCCACAGTTTGGAGAAGCAATTATCTCAGACGTGTTTCCGAAGTTGCATTTGCAGCTATAGCAGTTCCCAATTGAGTGGAACACAGATTGTTTGTAGGGGCGATTCATGTACGCCCTTGGCGTTCGGAGAAGGGTATCGCCCCTACCATGTGTTCTATGCAACCGAGAACCGCCATAGATGATGTAATGCTTTTGTGAAAATACTGAATTCCGAGATTAAAAAACGCGATCGCACCTGGAAAAAAATGCGATCGCGTTTGTTGATGTTAAGTCTCGGTCAGCGGCGTTCAATCCTGCATCGGGTGTATCTCGGGCAATTTAATCGGGAAGCTCACCGACATAAATTCCTAGAGCCCTTGCCGTTTGTACCATATCGCTCTTCGGGTCTACAGATACTGGACTTCGGAGCAAAGCTTCTTCTAAGGGAACGCTCACGACTTGACCGTTATGCCAAGCTACCATCTGGTCATAGCGTTCTTGAGCGACTAAATCAACGGCTACCTTGCCAAAGGATGTAGCCACAATTCGATCTAAGGCGGAGGGCATGCCGCCTCGTTGGACGTGACCCAAAACAGTTACCTTGCTATCTAAATTAGTAGAATTCCAGTGGGCAACGTGTTCTGTAATATATTGACCAATTCCCCGCAGGCAAACTTTTCCCAGAGAGTCGGTGTAAACGCTAGGTGCACCTTCTTCTGTTTTGACGCCTTCTGCGACAACCACGATCGCAAATCGCCGTCCCCACTTATCTCTGAGTTGGGCAATTTTATGGCAAAGATTGGTAATAGAATACGGGATTTCCGGAATCAAAATGGCATCGGCACCGCCAGCAATGCCTGAATGTAGTGCTAAATGTCCGGCTTCTCGACCCATCACCTCAACCACCATAACGCGATCGTGACTGGCGGCTGTATAGGTGAGACGGTTCAAGGCATCAGTAATGGTATTGACGGCACTATCAAACCCGATCGCTCGTTCTGTTAGTGCAATATCATTATCAATCGTCTTCGGAATTGCGACCAAATTCCAGTTGCCCTTGCGAGCTAAATCGCGCAGGATACTCAGACTACCATCTCCACCGATCGCAATTAAGGCATCCAGGTTTAATGCTCTATACCCAGCAAGAATTTCATCGGCTTGGGCTAAGGTATCGCCTCTATTGATACTGCCCAAAATGGTTCCCCCCATACTCAGCAAGGGGTCAATCCCATGAAGGTCCAAGCCATGCCGATTTAACGCGATCGCTTTTTGTTCCAGTAATCCCTGAGTGGCGTAAGGAATGCCTAATACCTCCCAACCGTGAGTAAGAGTTGCATGACTTACCACTGCCCGAATTACAGCGTTGAGTCCCGGACAGTCGCCACCGCTGGTAAGAATGCCAATCCGTTTACGCTTGTTCATAATTCATAATCTACAATTCATAATTTGGTAAGTGTCCCGAACCAAATAAGCAATCGCACCGGCGAGCTAACCGAAATAATGGGAGGGTTGAAGACTAGAGTGCCAGTCCGGTTTATAGGTTTGAATCCCCTTCATATACTGCACCCGTTCAAAAGCACTCGGATCGGGACAGTTGATTTGGCTCATACTTCCCTGTAACTGTTTGACTGACTCATAGTCGTGTTCTTCCATCCAGTGGCGCATTTCCTGCTCAATCGTCCACAGATGTTCGATGCCATGACGCAGGAGTGCGCTCACGATCATGGTCACGTTAGCACCAACCATCAACATTTTTATCGCATCTGTCCCTTTTTGAACCCCGCTCGTTGCGGCTAAGTCGGCTGAAATTCGTCCGTAAAGCAGCGCAATCCAGTGCAGCGGTAGACGCATCGCCTGTGGTGTACTGAGTAAGACGTTGGATTGCACTTCCAGGGCTTCAATATCAATATCGGGTTGGTAAAACCGATTAAACAACACCAAACCATCAGCACCCGCTTGAGACAACCGCTTCGCCATATTGGCCATGTTGCTGAAGAACGGACTGAGCTTGATGGCGACGGGAATCTTCACTTCTGATTTGACAGCAAGGAGCAAATCGATATAGTTTTGCTCCACCTGTGCGCCCGATAAATCTAAATCCGTTGGAATGTGATAGACATTCAATTCCAGGGCATCAGCCCCTGCCTGTTCGATTTGCTCGGCGTAGTCAATCCAGCCCCCCAATGTAGAGCCATTCAGACTCGCAATGATGGGAATGTCCACCATTTCCTTGGCTTGACGGATATGCTTCAGGTATTCCTCCGAACCGACATGAAAGATTTGGGGTTCAGGAAAATAAGTCAGTGCTTCTGCAAAGCTTTCCGTGCCTTGAGTCAGGTGATAATGCAGCTCTAATTGTTCTTGCCGTAATTGCTCCTCAAAGAAGGAATGCAAGACTACCGCCGCTGCACCCGAATCTTCCATCCGCTTAATCAAATAGATGTCTTCGGTTAGTGGTGCGGCTGCACCTACGACTAAAGGCGATCGCAGTGTTAATCCCAGATATGTTGTAGTTAAATCCATCTTTTGTTTCTCCTGTATTTCAGCGATTGAGTCTATCTTTCCTGCTTACTTCGGTACTTTCTCAATCCGGCTTTGTGAGCTTACTACTCGATAAGCCGACAAATAATAGGTGAATCCTCCAAAGCAGATACCAGCAACGATGATTGTGAAGATTAAACCGGCGGTTAGTCGATTGATATGTTTCCGAAGGTCTTTGATTTCCTGGTTTTTACTGTGCAAGGTCAGGACGGTAAACTTGTGCAGTTCTGTATCAACCTGCTGCAGATCGAAAGAATCGACTTTTTCAGTCAGAAGTTGTTGGTAATAATCGTCTTGTTTTTTTTCAAGGTCATCACGGTCAGGCATTGGATACACTCCTTTTTCTGATGCAGCAATTGAAAATCCCTGAGTTCAGGGTTAGAAAGCTGATGTTTCGACTCTCAATTTGTAGAGTGGTTACTGCCCACCAACTGCGGTTGGAGGAGGGAGGATTGTTGGCGTTTAAAGTCGTGAGTAAAACCGCCTGCTTTGAAATGACGCTCTAGAACCAGGACTTTTTTACCCCGCATCTGTGCCATCAAACTGGCGACAGTGAGTGCGCCCATGCCTGACCCAATTAGGATGATATCGTAGTGGTTTTCAGTAAGGTTTTGACCCGTCATATTCAGCATCCTTTTTTTTGATGCAGGCGATCGACCAAAACGAGCGATCGCCCCAATCGACTCGCGTGCCAACTCACCAGTCTTTGTGCTTTTGATTCATTAACTCTCGGAGCGTTTTCTCCTCCCACCGCGAATCAAATAAACTAGCAATTCCAAACACGGAAACAGCGTGGGCAGCAACTCCAATGCCCCATCCCAGCAGCGGCCAGTAGAACCACCAGTTGTCTCCGTCCAGAATATCGATAATGATTAACAGGAGCATCACTCCCACATAAATCAAAAAGTGAATATAGAACGCTTTGAGTTGTGCAACTCGTCGCTTGGCACGACGGTATCGTTCGTGATTCTCCATTTTTGTTAACTCCTATTCGGTAAAAAGTTTTTTATAGAGTGATTCTCCTCAAGAGAAGAAACAACGTTACAAAAATTAGAGGAGGTTGGGAATTAGAAGTTGGAAATTGAGGATAGGCGAGAAAATTAGATTCACTTCAATGATAAGAGAATTTTTATAGGTAAATTGAAATAGTAATTAAACGACAGAAACTTGTTTTTTCCGGTTCCAAATCTTCAGTCTTTCAAACCACAAGATACTGACAAATCCGGCTCCGAGGCAGATAGCGAGGTCAATCGGATGGAGTAGCGAAAAGCGGAAGAGATGGCGCAAAACGGGTAGATAAAGGACGATGCCCAGAAATACGATCGCGCCCCCTAACACCCACCACAAAGCCGCATTCGGCGCTCGCAAGGTATCCCCGATCGTGCGAAACCAAGAGCGATTGGTCAAAATCAAGCTAAGGTTCGCAATAATTAGCGTGGTAAAAGTTAAGGCGCGGGCATCGAGTTCGCCCTGCCCTCGATATAAGGCAGTGACAAACACTAGCACCAGTACGAGCAAAATACCGGCACCTTGGAGGAGTGCTACGCCCAACATTTGCTGGCTAAACAGCGGTTCTTTGGGATTGCGCGGCGGACGATTCATCACATTCGCTTCTTCCGGTTCGGCTTCAAAGACAACCGAACAAGCGGGGTCGATAATTAAGTGTAAAAAGGCGATATGAATCGGCAGTAAAACCAGCGGCCATTTGAAGAGGACTGGAATTAGCGACATGCCAGCAATGGGGATATGGACGGCTAAGGTATAAGCCATTGCTTTTTTCAGATTGTCGAAGATGCGACGACCGAGTCTCACCGCTTGTACGATCGAGGAGAAGTCATCGTCGAGTAACACCAGGTCAGCCGATTCCCTGGCTACGTCGGTGCCGCGTCCTCCCATGGCGATGCCGATGTGGGCGGATTTTAACGCAGGGGCGTCGTTGACTCCATCGCCCGTCATCGCGACGATTTCACCATTGTTCTTGAGTGCGTTGACGATTCGCAGTTTTTGTTCCGGTACCACCCGTGCAAAGATGTTGACGTGCTTCATCCGCCGTTGCAACTCGGCGTCATCGATGCGATCGAGTTCTGCTCCCGTTAAAATAAACGAGTCATTTCCCGTCTCGACATCGGGGGAGAGGAGTCCGATTTGGCGGGCGATAGTTTGCGCCGTACCGGGATAGTCACCAGTAATCATCACCACATCGATGCCAGCCGCGTAGCATTGCGCGATCGCATTTTTCACGGTTGGACGGACGGGATCGGCCAGTCCCACTAACCCGACGAACTCAAAATCAAAGTCATGCTGTTGTCCCGGCAGTGCGGTTGGCTGGAAATAGGCTTTAGCGACGCCGAGGATACGCAAGCCTTGGTTCGCCATGGCAGTAACGTGTTCCGAGAGTTCCTCTATCTGTACGGGAGTAAAATGACACAAATCCGCGATCGCTTCCGGCGCGCCTTTCGCGGCGATAATATAGTTAGCGCCATCCGGTGACTGCCAAACGTGGGACATCGCCAGCAATTGGGGCGAGAGAGGATATTCTCGAATCAACGTCCAGTCGTCATGCAAGTGTTCGGTATCGGCCAAATAGCGATCGCCCAATTGCTTGAACGCCTTTTCCATCGGCTCAAAGGGGTCTCTCTGACTCGCGAGAATGCCGAACTCAACCAACTGATGGAACGTTTCGGGCAGCGGTTCGCGATCGTGTAAATTCAGATCGTAAACCTCATCTTGCGCGAACATCTGGCTGACCGACATCTGGTTTAAGGTCAGCGTACCTGTCTTATCAACGCAGAGAACCGTCGCTGAACCTAGGGTTTCCACCGCAGGCATCCGACGCGCCAAAACTCGATTTTGCGAAATCCGCCATGCCCCCAATGCCAGGAAGATGGTAACGACGACGGGAAATTCATTCGGCAAAATCGCCATCGCCAAGGCCAACGCCGCTAAAAACCCGTTTAACCAATCCCCTCTAGACAGTCCGTAAATAATCGCGACGACGACACAAATCGAGATAGCAATAATCGCCAACTTGCCAACTAATTGTCCCGTCTCCTTTTGCAGTAACGTTTGTTCGGGTTGTACTGTCTGTAAAGCCTTCCCAATCTTGCCAATCTCCGTATGGATGCCCGTCGTTTGGACTTTGGCCAGTCCTTGCCCCGTCACAATTAATGTCCCGGAATACACGAATGGCAAGTCATCCCCACCCGGACGAACCGATTTGAGATTTGGGATTGGGGATTTGGGATGAGACGCCCACGAATTTTCGTTCACAACGCCGGATGAAAATCTCCCCGTCGCCCCGTCGCCCCGTCGCCCCGTCTCCCCGTCACCTCGTCTCTCTGTCGCCCCGTCGCCCCGTCGCCCCGTCTCCCCGTCTATGTTCAGATTAGGGGATATCAAATCAATAGCAATCTTGCGAACAGGTACGGATTCCCCAGTTAACAGAGACTCATCCGCCGTCAAATTCGTCGAGGATAAAATGACAGCATCCGCCGGAACGCGATCGCCTTCTGCTAAAACAATCGTATCGCCGCGCACGACTTCCCGGCCGGCAATACGTTTTTGCTGGCCGTCTCGAATCACCAAAGCGCGGGGACTCGATAAGTCTCGCAGGGCTTCTAAAGCGCGTTCGGTTTTATGCTCCTGATACAGGGTAATGCCCATAATAAAGAAGACAAAACCCAACAAAATCAGCGCATCTTGCACCTCACCTAAAAACAGATAAATCGCGCCACAAGCCACTAGCAACAGGAAAATGGGTTCTTGCACGACCTCAAATGCGATCGCCAAAACACTGCGCTGTTTGCTAGAGGGTAGTTCGTTATAGCCTTCTCGCTTCAGCCGACTTGCAGCTTCGGATTCAGATAGTCCACTCAGAGTATTCGGATCGAATTGAGCAACCATGACGATGTCTCCATCTGAATAAGCAAGTCAACGTTGATTGGTACCTACATCCTCGGAAAATCAGGCAGAAGGCAGAAGGCAGGAGGCAGAAGAATTTTCATGCGTTCTGATGTACGCCGTTCATAACGGCTACTTAATTCATCATTCAGCATTCATAATTCATAATTCACTCCAACCCCATCTGACCTCGAAAGCCAGTAATCAAGCGAGTTCCATCCTTCAGGATGTGAATCTCCATGCGATCGCTTGCCCAGTCGAGTTGGTCGTTTAACGCTGGATTGAAAACATGCACCCGTTGATTGCGAGACGATACCAGCGAGTCGGGAGAATGGATGGCTAAGGATTCGACATACGGCCCATCGACCAACAAATCCAATTGTGCGAGCAAGTCTTGAGCGCCTGGAGGGGCTTTAACAGAACGCAATTCCTCTAAGGTAAATCCACTAAATGACATAACCGTTAGACCTGCCGCTTTGATGCGCTTGGCCAACTCAGCGAGTGCCGTCGCTTGCCAAAATGGTTCTCCGCCGGAAAAGGTGACGCCTTGATTGCGCGGATTGCTCAAAATTTTATCGGTCAGTTCATCAATAGTAATGAGCTGGTTCGTCTCAAATGTCCAAGATTCAGGGTTGAAACAGCCAGGACATTCTCGCTGGCACCCTTGTACCCACACTACGGCGCGACAACCAGGGCCGTTGACTTCGGATTCGTCTACGTAGCCCATGATGTTGAGGTATCCGGGGGGAATTTGTGCGAGTTCTGGTGGAGTGAGGGTTTGGTTGTTCATCTGAGTTGTGAATGGTGAATGATGAATGAAAACGAACCACAGAGACACGGAGTTCGCAGAGAGAGGGGAGAGAGTCTGTCGGGTGTGAGTGTCCACCCGACAGGTGTTGTGCAATGTGCGGGAGGTTAGGTTGGGTCAAATCCGAATGGCTTAGGATTGACGAACGGCAGCTTTCATGGTTTCGGCTGGGGTAGTGGGTTGGCTTTGGTCGTGGCCGTCAGGCTTTTCGAGGTGACGTGCGGCTAGATATTGGTACAGTTGCCAACGGGTGTTGACGTCCTCTTGTGCTTCTTGGAGCAAGCGTTTTGCTTCTTCGGGATTGCTGCGGGTGAGCATCTTGAAGCGGTTTTCCGCATACATGTACTGTTCTACGGGCAGCTTGGGCGAACGGCTATCGAGGATGAGGGGGTTTTCTCCTTGTTTGGTGCGCTCGGGGTTATAGCGGTAGAGCAACCAACGGGCGGATTCTACGGCGGCTTTTTGTTGCTGCATGGCGGTTGCCATGTTGATGCCGTGGGCGATGCAGTGCGAGTAGGCAATGATTAAGGATGGCCCGTTGTAGGCTTCGGCTTCTAGGAAGGCTTTGAGCGTGTGTTCGTCCCGTGCACCCATGGCTACGCTGGCTACGTAGACGTTGCCGTAGGTCATGGCCATGAGTCCTAAGTCTTTCTTTGGTGCGGGTTTGCCACCTGCAGCGAATTTCGCTACTGCGCCTCGTGGGGTGGATTTGGACATTTGTCCGCCGGTGTTGGAGTAGACTTCGGTGTCGAGGACGAGGATGTTGACGTTGCGTCCGCTAGCCAAGACGTGGTCTAATCCGCCGTAGCCGATATCATACGCCCAACCGTCACCGCCGATAATCCAAACGCTCTTTTTCACTAAGTAGTCCGTGAGGGATTTGAGGTTTTGGAGTTTGGATTGGTGATTGGCGTCTGAGTTGGAGTTGAGGAGTTGGTCTAGGCGCTGTTTTAATTGAGAAACGCGATC
>DATNPC010000296.1:0-7007 GCA_036703375.1 Allocoleopsis sp. | reverse complement strand
GGGAGGTTAGGTTTTCCTTGCTTCGCCAACAGTATCATTTATTCTCTGGCGGAACTCGCTATTTAGTAGTTGCCGCATCTAGCTGATTGTTAAGGGCAACTTGTGAAGTCGTGGTAACAGCAGCAACCATCGCTGTCGTCGTTGGCTCTGTCCAGCGCACCAACCAAGTTGGTTGTACTCCCAAGAACATGATGAGGGCAGCTAAAACGAGAGCAGGAGCTTTTTCCAACCACCGGACTTTGGGATAGTACGCCGTTTTGTTGTCGAGTTTGCCAAAGCAGGTGCGGTTGAGCAAAATCACGAAGTAAACAGCGGTTAAACCAGAGGCAAAGATACACAGAAGTGTCTGCCAGGGGAATACGGCGTAACTACCTTGGAACACCAGAAATTCAGCCACAAAGCCTGCCAAACCGGGAATTCCAGCGCTAGCCATTCCGCTTAAAATCAACAGAGCGCTAACGACTGGTAAACCGCGTAGAGGATTCATCAAACCATTGAGAATATCCAAGTCGCGAGTACCCACCTTGGCTTCGATAATCCCAACCAGATAAAACAGAATTGCCAGAATTAAACCATGGCTAACCATTTGAGAGACAGCCCCTAAGAGGCTTAACGGTGTCAAAGCCGCTGCCGCTACAACGATATAACCCATATGGCCGATGGAGCTATAGGCAACCATGCGCTTGATATCTTTTTGCGCGATCGCACTTAATGCTCCATACAGTACGCTAATCACGCCAATAATGGAAAGTCCCGGAGCCACCAATGCCCAAGTTTCGGGAAACAATTGCAAACCAAAGCGGATTAAGCCATACGTTCCCATCTTGGCGACGATGCCACCCAAGAGAATGGCGACTACCGGAGAGGCTTCTACATAAGCATCTGGCATCCAAGTGTGCAAGGGAACGAGCGGGATTTTGATGCCAAACCCCACCAACAGCACAGTGAGCAGAATCAGTTGAGTAACTAAGGGTAAGCCTTGAGTTACGATCGCATCATAGTCGAAGCTAGTCGAGTTTGACAGCCAAGTCATCCCCAAGAAAGCAGCGAGAATTAGAATTCCGGATACTGCCGTGTAGATGAGAAACTTCATCGCGGCATATTCGCGCTTCTCACCTCCCCAAATCGCAATTAACAGATAGAGGGGAATCAGTACCAATTCGTAGAACAGGACGAACAGCAGTAAATTCTGCGCCAGGAAGGCTCCAGTCACACTGGCATTCACCAGTAGAATCAGAGCGTATTTGAGGCGAGGACGCTCGATCTCAATTCTGCTGCTAAAGATAACGACTAAGGTGAGCAGACTGCTTAACGCCAGCAAGGGTAAGGATAGGCCATCCACACCTAGCTTATAAGTCAAGCCGATTTGAGGCAGCCAGGGTAAGTATTCTTGGAACTGCAATCCTGAATTAGTCAGGTCAAATTGGGTTGCCAGCCAAAGTGTGACGAGTAGGATAATAGAAGCGATCGCGATGGCTATAGAACGTATTTGCGTACCTGCTACTTTTCCGGGGAAAAACCCGACTAAACCAGCACCCAATAGGGGTATCCAGATTAAGCTACTCAGCATAGATAGTTGTTGGTTATTGGTTGTTGGTAGTTGGTAGTTTGAAGAGGGGGTTGTCTTTTAGTCGCTGAGAAGGTTGGAGATTTCCGTCAACCTTCTCACCTGTTCAGGACTAACTCACTAAAGTTACGGCTCCAGTGTCTAAATCGTAATAACCTCCGACTACTTTCAGTTTGCCGTCCTGAATCAATTGAGAGATAACTGGAGATGCTTTTAATCGTTGAATTTGAAACAAAACATTAGCTTTTACGGCATTCTCAAGTCGGTCGCCAGGTTGGTTCTCTGAATTTTTAATAGCGGGTTTAATGGCATCGAGCAGGGTGGCAATTTGACCGGGAACTTGAGCGCCTTTAATCGTGGCATCGACAGCACCACATCGTTCGTGTCCTAAAACCATGATAACCTTTGACCCTAATACTGAGGTGCCAAATTCAAGGCTACCAATTTCCTCCGGAGTTGCGAGATTACCAGCTACCCGACAAACAAATAAATCTCCAAACCCTTGGTCAAAGACAATCTCGGAAGGCACGCGTGAATCTGCACAACTGAGAATTGAAGCGAAGGGCTTTTGCGTTTTTGCCACTTCGGTCAGACGCGCCATGTCTTGGTGAGGATTTTTGCGTTTTCCACTGACAAAGCGTTTATTCCCATCCAGTAGCATTTGTAGCGCCTGCTCTGGAGTCATGTCATTTTGAGCAACAGCTTTTTCGGGAAACCCGAACTGCGAACTCAGCCCAGCTGTAAGTACGCTTGTGCCAACAGCTCCTGCACCAAACTTCAATAAATTGCGTCGTGAGAAACGTCCGTTATATTGTTTGACAGTCATTGAAATCAGTCTTCCTACAGTTAAAATTTCGAGCCGAAACAGTTGAGAGGGGTGAAGAAAGCTCAGTTATTCTAGGCTTGATTTGAATATTGCACCGACCTAAGTCCTCTGACAAAGACTTCGCTTACCCCTCTACGAATGTCGCTAACATCCACAAGTGACGAGTTCGTTAGTTACCAACAATTAGAGAAAGATTTGCCAACAACGGCCAAGCCACGATTAGTCCAAATAGAGCGATGCCGAACAGAATCGTCAGTGCATAAAACTGAGTCTGACCGGAGACGTTGTACTTCAAGCTTTGTCCGCTGAATACAGTTGCCATTCCGACTAGATTGACTAAGCCATCAACGATGTAGCGGTCAGCCCAGGAAATCACCTGAGAAACTAAGCCAACGACAAACACCACTGTTACGCGGTAAAGCTGTTCGGTGTAAAAGTCGTAGGCAAAGAAGTCTTGCAAAGACTGGCTACCAAAGCGCACGGGTTTGGCAAAGCCGTCGTTGAGATAGATGAATGACCCAAGTCCACCAGCCACGACACTCGACAACACGAGCAAGCCAGCCACGGTTGTATTCACGGTTGACCAGTCGGGGATGAGTTGCCATTGCAGGAGAATCAGGGGAACGTGCAACGTGAAGCCCATCAAGAGCAACATGGGGAACGCCATCGGCCAATGAATTTCAGGCGAGCGCTCGGCCATTTGCTTGGCTTTACCACCAAATACGAGACCGAACACGCGAGTTAAGCTGAACGTTGCGAACGTATTAACCAACAGCAACACGCCAAACAACCAGGGGTGGTTGTGAAACAGATGGTCGCCTAATTGCAACAACGACCAGAAGCCACCGAGAGGGGGTACGGCAACTAATCCCACAGCACCGACGAGGTAGGAGAATGCTGAAGCCGGTCGTTTAGCCCACAGGCCGCCTAATTGGGTGACATCTTGAGTGATGCTGTTCCACACAATGCCACCGACGCTCATGACCAACAGAGCCATGGATACGGCGTAGGTCAACACTAAGGTTAGGGCAGTTTCGGCTTGTCCGGTACCCACGGCGATAAACACCAAACCCATGTAGGCACTGACGAGATAGGATAGGGTGCGCTTGATATCAATTTGTGCGATCGCAACCATCGTAGCGCCCAGTGCGGTCACGGCACCTATAAACAAGGTGGCTGATACGGCAAAGGGAGAAAGCGCGATAATCGGTTCAATTTTAATCAGCACCCAAGCGCCAGTACAGACAACGACCGCATTCCGTAAAATCGTGCTGGGAACTGGCCCTTCCATCGCTAAATCGAGCCACAAGTGGAGGGGAAATTGAGCGCATTTGCCCATTGGTCCCGCGATTAAAGCTAAGCCCAATAACGCGGCAACGGTTGGGTCGATGTTCGCCGTACTCGCCCATTCTGCGAGTTCCGTAAAATTCCAGGTTCCCGCTAAGGGATAGATAGCAATTACCCCCATCAAGAGAAATAAGTCGCCCACCCGTTTGGTTAAAAATGCATCTCTTGCCCCCGTAACCACCAAAGACTGGTTGAACCAAAACCCAACTAACAGGTAAGTTCCGAGCGTGAGGATTTCCAGAATGATGTACCCGAAAAACAAGGAGTTGCAGAGGACTAGCGCACACATCCCAGCTTCAAAAAATGCCAGTAGGGAATAAAATCGCGCCCATCCCCAATCCATCTCCATATAACCAATGGCATAAATTTGTGCCAACAGGTTGATTCCCGTAATCACCAAGGTGGCGGCAATCGTAATGGAGGATAGTTCTACGGGAATTGTGAGATCGAGATTGACAACATGGAGCCAGGGAATGAATAGTTCTTGTGCCGGTTGATTCCAAGTTGCGGGTAAAGCCAGTAAACCGTGCAGAAACGCGAACAAGGTCATCAGCGAATTGATATAACCGGCTGGTCTCGGTCCCGTGCGCCGAATAATCCCAGGAGACCAAGGTATCGCCAGAATTGTCCCAAGTAAGGGATAGCAAGGAATTAACCAAGCCGTTTGTAGAAAAAACTCAGCCATTGGCATTACTTGTTTGATGTGCAGAAATACTGATGTCTGTATCAGCAATAGTGAGTCAGTCCTGCTTTTGGCAAGACTTTCAACTCGGGCAGTTAACTTTTTTTTAAGGTTTAATTTAGTGTAATAGTTAATTGTCAAAAAAAGAAGAACGAGATTAAATGAATCAATAATGATCGGCGTAAATTCTCCTTATATAGAACCTGGATTGAAAGTATCGATAGTAACTATTGCTTACAATCTATGTAGAAACATGTAGTTTGGCTTATTTATGTAAAAACTGATGAAATTAAACTGACTAACCGTAGATGAATAGCGAACTTTTTTGCGATCGCGCTATCATTATTTGTCCTGGTATGCACGACCCACAGCTAACTCAGGACTTTTTAGAAGGATTGCAGGATGGCGAAACAGACAATTTATTGGGCCAATTGAGCAAAAACACGTTAATTTTTCCAGTACAAGATTATCCTGCTTACTCAGCGATTCATATTTTGGAATTTTTGCAAGACCATATTGGCTCAAGCAAAGCTCCATTGGTTATGTTGAGTTTCAGTGCTGGGGTTGCGGGTGCAATTGGTGCTGCATGGGGATGGCAGGTATTGGGAGGAACAGTCAAGGCGTTTTTTGCGTTCGATGGTTGGGGCGTTCCATTATATGGCAATTTTCCCATTCATCGCATCAGCCACGACTACTGCACGCACTGGAGTTCGGCGCTCTTGGGTGGTGGAGAAGATAGTTTCTATGCTGAACCAGCTGTCGAGCATTTGGACTTGTGGCAAAAGCCCAATGGTTGTAAAGGTTGGTGGGTTCACCCGACAACGGACGGTCAGCGAGAACAGCGAACTTACACAACAGCCACTGAGTTTGTGAATCAGTGGTTGCAACGTTACATTATCTCTGGCTAAGACTACGTAAGTTCTAAGTCAGTAGGCACAAATAAATGAAGGTATTTCAAGACATCTAAAGAGACTAAAACCCTCTGCCTTCTGCCCTCTGCCTTGCCCCAACGAGCAATATTAATGCCGACCTACTAAGAATACAAACCTGCTACATATTCCCCATAACCGTTATAAGGAAGCGTTGGGCGTTTTTCCCAAGTTAATCCTGGCCCGTTACTAATAAACCGCTCCGTCGCTTGCGACCAGCGAGGGTGAGGCTTATTTGGATTGACATTGGCCTCAAAATCATATTCATTTGACACTAACGTGTTCCAAAACGTTGCGGGCTGAGTGTCGATAAACTCGATTTTGACAATTGACTTCGCCCCTTTAAAGCCATACTTCCACGGCAACACCGCTCGCAGTGGCGCACCATGCTGCTTCGGGAGTAAGTGACCGTAGTTGCCAATGGCAAAAAATGCCAGTTCGTTTGCCATTTCCTCGATTCGCAGACCTTCTGTATACGGCCAAGGCAATAGGTTGCCAATTTCCCAGATGGGGCCCGTAGTGACTTTGGGATGGTAATAGGACGTAAAGCGAACAAACTTGGCTTTATTCGTTGGTTCGACCGCCGCGATTAGCGCCTTCATGGGAAAGCCAATCCAAGGAATCACCATCGACCAAGCTTCGACGCAACGGAAGCGATAGATACGCTCTTCTATGGGAAACGTTTTTTGCAAATCGTCTAAGTCATACGTTCGGGGATTTTTCACTAAGCCCGTCACTTCAACGTTCCAGCCATTCGTCGGCAATGCCTGTGCCTCTCGCCAAATCGATTTGCTGCCACCAAACTCGTAGTAATTGTTATACTGTCCAGCCAAAGTTCGCTCAGTCATCGGTCGGTCAACCGTTGAGAAAGCGGAGTTGCGGGCAAACTTATCTAAACTAGGTGTATTGAGGGTAGCCGTTAGTTTGCGATCGACCTCTTCACTCTTTTGACAACCGAGAATCGGCATAATCGTCGCTCCTACCCCAGCCCCCAGTAGGGTTTTGAGAAAGCGACGCCGATTGACAAAGGCATCTTCTGATGTCGCTTCTCGCTCTGGAGTTTCCCAGGATTTAGGTATGCGGATAATTGTCATTGGACATCAAAGCGCTAATACAAGAGGGGCTAAGGGCTGGGGACTAGAGAGTAGAAGTCATCTATCTCCTTGCCATTGCTACTCAATATTGTAAATAAGTGTAACAAAAATGAGTACTCTAATTTTTGATCTTTGCAAAGGAGCAGTATGGTTGGTGGGGCGCACAGCTGTGTACCCCTACCCTTGGCGTTCAATCTATTGGCTTGCCTTTAGATTCACTTGGTAAATAGCCTCTAAGCCAATAGGTAATCATTTCTCCTTTACCCTTGATTGCGATCGCATCCCGTTCTTCAAAGACATACTTGTCCTGCAAAAGCTTGTAAGTGGCAGCCGTGACTTGAATACTCCCTGCCGTTCCCATAGATTCCATCCGGGACGCTACATTCACGGTATCGCCCCACAAGTCATAGGCAAACTTTTTTGTGCCAATCACTCCTGCCACTACGGGACCGGTGTTGATGCCGATGCGAAGATGGAAGGGTTTGCCGTCGTTCCGTTTGAAGCGTGTAATTTCCTGTTGCATGTCCAGTGCCATCTCGACAACTGCCTCGGCATGATCGGG
>DATNPC010000295.1:0-2848 GCA_036703375.1 Allocoleopsis sp. | reverse complement strand
AAGTAGAATGGCACTGACTTAAGCCCTGAACTAAAGTTCGGGCTAAAAGCTAAAACCCGTTAAAACGGGTTGAAAGATTTTCCCAGTCAGCTTTAGCTATTTAGAGCTTTGAGCCGGAAATTTATTTCTAGGCTCTTAAGTTAGCGCCATTCTTCCCAAGCTGGTTTGATATCAGAACTCAACCAGATTCTGTATTAGACATCGCTAAACTCCCCTCACCAAACAGGCAGGGGAGTTTTTTTAAACAGTTGACGTTAGCTTGAATTCGTGCAGAGAAACCAACTGGTCACTGTTCACTGGTCACTGGCCACTGGTCACTGTTCACTGCTAAAAAGCGATCTCCTTTTTTGGCAATCCCCCAAGCTCATCCTGACCTAGGTAACAATCGTGAGAAGAGAGATATACACATCCTCTCCTACACCTATCCTGCCACTGGCAGCGAAACAGTGTCTCTACCCTCGCCGCGCTCCTCCGTCTACCCATTATGACAGTAACGGATATTGCCTACCACAGAGTTTCGAGCTGGAATCGGCAAACCTTTCAACGCTTGAAACTAGCCTTGAGTATTGGTCTGCGTCGCCAAGTGTTTGTCGCAGTATGCGATGACTTAAGCTTGCGTAATCGTTTAGCTCAACAATTGGATGCTGAGTTGGGGGCAACCTTGACCATCGAGTCAGGGGACGAACCGCAGTTGCCTCAATTGGTGAGTCTGAACTTAAATATAAACGACCCCAATCCTCTGGCTCAAATTGCACAATGGCTAGCGCAGCACAGGCAACCCGATAGCCTGACACCGAACCCAGCATTTCAATTTCTAGGCATCGAGCGCTTAACGCGCAAACCAGCAGCGCAGCGACTGTTTCTCCGGCGTTTGCAGACAATTGAACGCAACCTGCCGCGCTTAGAATCAGCGCTCTTACTGTGGTTGCCACGACCTTGGTTTTATACCATTCAGCAGTCCGTACCAGAATTTTGGCAATGGCACACGGGCTTGTTTGAGTTTGAAGGAGAACCCACACCACTACCGCCAGTTGGGGCAACCCGTCCCGAAGCGTCTCGCGTTCCCCCCGTTTCAGAGGAAGCAACGGGATCTTTCAAGGAAGACTTAAAAACTCTACTGGCTCAAGATTTAGGTGAGAGCATCGAATTGGTGACTCTCCGTAAAAAAATTGGTGGAGAAAAAGAGCGCAGAAACGATTTACAATCGTATCAAACGCCTCAACAGACGCCGACCGATCGCATCAACGGGTCGATACCTGACAGCAAGCCAACCAGTACCACCAATTCTGGCAGCATCATTCCTTCCCCTCCGCCGACGTCCCACGCTGCACCTCCTACAGAACACAAGGCTCTAACGCCCCAACAGCCAACCGCAAACGGGACAGCCAAATCGTATTCGTACCAAGATGCCGTTACTCACTCAGAGGAACTCCAGCGTCAAGAAGAAGCTCTACTTGCCAGTCTCCCATCCGGTCAAATCACTCCAGCCGCACAGCAAAGCGGACAAAAAGAGCTATCGGCGTCCCCAGCATCGACCGTAGAAGCCTATTTGCAACTCGGTCATCACTATCGTCAGATTGTCGAACAGGGAGATGCCTCTGAGGAAAATTTAGCGATCGCAATTCAAGCTTACGAGCAGGCACTACAATTTGTCGAAGAAGGCTCCTCTCAAATCCCCGACCTGCTCAACGACATCGGCAATCTCTACTGGATGCTATCCCGTTGCCCCACCTGCGCCGATCGTAACCTGTCCTACCTAGAGCAGAGCATTCAAGCCTACCAGTTAGCACTGACTCGGCTGGTGGCTGAAGAATCGCCTCAGACGTATGCGATGATTCAGAATAACCTGGGAGCTGCGTATGGGGATTTAGCTCGCCACAAAGACCCAGCAGACAACATACAGCAATCGATTCGTGCCTATGAAGAGGCGCTGCGCTATCGCCGTTCTGAGAGCTCTCCGATTAAGTATGCCTCCACGCAGAATAATTTGGGCACAGCGTATTGGAATTTAGCTCAGCATCAATCTCCGGTTGAGAATTTACAAGCCTCGATTGCAGCTTATACGGAAGCGCTATGTCATTACCACAACAAATCTGAACCCCTCAATTGGGCGATGATTCAAAACAACCTGGGTACCGCCTACTGGAATCTCGCCCAGTACGAACAAACGGACAACTGGTTGCAACTGGCAACCATTGCCTATCAAGATGCATTAGCTTATCGAACGCCGGAAGTTGCTCCTGCCGCCTGTGCCTCTACCCAGAATAACTTGGGAACGGCTTACTGGCACTTAGCCGACCGATTTCAGGATGAACCCAGACAGCAGCAGAACTACTTAGAACAGTGTATTGCCGCTTATGAAAGTGCGATCGCGCTTGCCGAACAACTGGCCCAAAGAACTCCACCAGTACCCGTCAATTTCGATCTTGTTGCCACCCGCAACAATCTGGGACTGGCGCACTACCAGCTAGCAACAGAGGCACAATTTGCGATCGACCAAGGGGCTAAATCCGCTCATCTGGAAGCATCTCTCCAGCAGCATGCTAAAGCCTGTATCAGCGTGCCCGAGCAATCGGAAGCTTACCAAACCGCGCTGAGTTACATTGTCAAAACCGTTCGTATTTTTTATCGAGACGGCGGAATCGCTGGACAAAATGTTGCTCTCTCGAAGGTTCCCGGTCAATTGTTACCGGAAATTCTGCCGCGACTTTGAAGATGGACAAGATTTGTTGAAGTTAGTTATGTAGGGTGGGCACTGCCGGTTAGAACTTGAAAACTTGATTCTATAGTTAGTCGGCAGTGCCCACCTACCATGATGAGACAGGTGCACGATGTCACTGAAAACGGA
>DATNPC010000294.1:0-4146 GCA_036703375.1 Allocoleopsis sp. | reverse complement strand
GAACTTATACTGAGCTAAGACAACAGCAGAAGGCAGTCCACATAAGACGGCGGCAATTCCCAGAGGAGTAATAACTCGAGGCAGGAAGCTCATCGCTCCAACTCCTAAATTTTTTTCTTAACTTCAAGTCTAAATCCTCCTCTCTAGAAGGGCAATTTTTCGAGAAAACTATTACTGCCTTGTTTTAACAAAAATAATCTTTTTCTGAATTGTAACTTGAAGTAGAGTTGATAGTTTTATTTCTAGGTTGAGGATGATTTTTATTCAGATTTTTGGATAAAAATTGATAACGAGAACCATTATCAATGCGGGTTGATAGTGAATAAGGCTTGCTTTATTCACTCGCTATGTTTTTTGATTTAAACTCAAGATGAAAGGATTTTCACTACCTGGAAACTACTAATATTGTCTATTCTCTTGCATCTCTACTTAAGTGGAGAGTCTAGGATAGATGCATGATGAGATTGACGAGGAGTTCTAGGAAGCAAATCTCCTAATCAGTCAGAAAGATAACTCTCTTGCATGGACTGTTAATAATGGCACATAACCACACACATGGACACCACAACCACAGCCACTCTCCGTCTAATTACAACCGTGCCTTTATCATCGGTACTACGCTAAATGTAGGATTTGTCATTGTTGAGGCAGTGTTCGGCATCCTAACCAACTCCCTTGCCTTAATTGCTGATGCGGGTCACAACTTGAGCGATGTGCTGGGGTTACTCTTGGCGTGGGGAGCTTCTTGGCTGGTTCGTCGCCGTCCAACGCCACGTTATACTTACGGATTGCGTCGTTCCTCTATTTTGGCAGCTCTGCTCAACGCCAGTTTTCTGCTCATTGCAATGGGCGCGATCGCAACAGAAGCCATTCAACGCTTCTTTCACCCTACCCCAGTAAGCGGGAGTACCGTAATTGGTGTCGCGCTTGTCGGCATTGTGATTAATGGTGTCACGGCTTTGATGTTCATGTCGGGTCGAGAGCGAGATTTGAACATCAAAGGAGCCTTCCTGCACATGGCAGCAGACGCGCTGGTGTCTCTGGGTGTGGTACTCGCTGGCATCGCCATTTTAACAACAGGCTGGCTGTGGTTCGATCCAGTTGTCAGCTTAATCATCGTTATAGTCATCGTCGTCGGTACGTGGAACTTGCTTCGAGACTCGGTTAATCTGGCGCTTGATGCCGTACCAGAAGGAATTGAGTCGCGAGCTGTCCGAACTTACCTATCAGAACTTCCCGGTGTGGTTGAAGTCCACGACCTGCATATTTGGGCGATGAGTACCACCGAAACGGCACTAACGGCTCACTTAATCATGCCTGTTGGAAGACCTGACGATGCTTTCTTATCCAGAATTAGCATGGAACTGCACGATAATTTTGGCATTGAACACACCACCATTCAGGTAGAAACGGGTAACTTTCTGCGAGAGTGTGAGCAAAAGACTTGCTGTGATTAGAAGTGCTGGTGATGATGTATGCGCCATTCGGTTGATGTTTGTGCCAAAAAATCTGAGATTATGAAAAGAATATGAAAATATGACCGAGCCAAACTAATGCCTATTTCGGAACACAGACCCAGCCTGCCTGAAGTCCACCGCAGCATCAAAGTCCCTAACGTCAAAAGCTTCTGGCGCAAGATGCTGGCTTATGCGGGACCAGGGTATTTAGTCTCAGTGGGGTACATGGACCCTGGTAACTGGGCAACGGATATCGCAGGGGGTGCTAAGTTTGGCTATACGCTGTTAACAGTCATCTTACTCTCAAACTTGATGGCGATTTTGCTGCAATCGCTGTGCGTGCGGTTAGGAGTAGCAACAGGACGAGATTTAGCACAGGCTTGTCGAGACTATTTCAGCCCACGAGTCAACTTTTGTTTGTGGGTGTTGTGTGAGATTGCTATTGCTGCTTGTGACTTGGCGGAACTACTCGGAAGTGCGATCGCCTTACAACTCCTATTCGGAATTCCTTTGGTGTGGGGGGTATGTATCACGGCACTGGACGTGCTTGTGTTGTTATTCCTGCAAGGGAGAGGCTTTCGCTATGTGGAAGCGTTGGTGATTACCCTTGTAGCAACAGTAGGGGTCTGTTTCACAGCAGAAATTCTCTTCTCAAGACCCGACGTCAGAGGAATCTTGCTGGGATATGCGCCCAAGGTAGAGATTTTACAAAACCCAGGAATGCTCTACATTGCTATTGGCATTTTAGGGGCAACAGTCATGCCTCACAACTTATATTTGCACTCCTCAATTGTGCAAACTCGCGATTGGCAACCAACCCTTGAGAAGCGGTGGGAAGCGATTAGATTTGGCACGATTGATTCTACTGTGGCTTTGTCGTTGGCACTGTTTATCAATAGTGCAATATTAATTGTGTCTGCCGCTACCTTTCATTTTTCGGGTTATCAGGAAGTGGCAGAAATTCAAGATGCCTATAAATTGCTGTCTCCCTTATTAGGAGTTAGTGCCGCCAGTGCTATCTTTGGCATTGCCTTACTCGCTTCCGGACAAAGCTCAACGCTGACAGCCACCTTAGCCGGACAGATTGTGATGGAAGGGTTTTTGCAGCTACGCCTTCCCTCCTGGCTGCGCCGTCTCGCCACGCGACTAATTGCCATTGTTCCGGCGTTGATTGCGATTATTTTCTTTGGAGAGAAGAGTACAGGTAGCCTGCTAGTTTTCAGTCAGGTTGTCTTAAGCTTACAGTTATCGTTTGCGGTGATTCCCTTAGTGATGTTTACATCATCTCGCCGCTTGATGGGTGATTTTGTTAATCCGTTTTGGCTAAAAACTTTAAGCTGGATAGTTACTCTGATTATTGTCGGCTTAAATGTTTGGCTCCTGTTGCAAACCTTCTTAGGTTGGTTGTTTCCCAGCCGATGATATGTTTTCCGGTTAAGATTGGTTTCAACGGGTAATTGTTGTTAAGTCATCTGGGGTTTTCCGTCTAGTTTTCTAATCAGCTCAAGTGTGGAGCCTGTAGAGCAATGAAACTCTTTTACAGAACCGTCACTCTTTTGGCGACTGCTGCTGTACTGGATTTAACATCCCTTACTGCCTTGGCTTTTGCTCAGCTTCCACCCACCACTCAGACGAGTGCTCAAGGCTTTTTTGACCGAGGGGTGGACAAGACGTTTCGAGGTGACTACTCCGGAGCAATTGAAGACTTTAGCCAAGCCTTATCGCGAAATCCCAATATCATTGAAGCCTACTGCAATCGGGGTCTTATCCGTGTTGGACTGAGAGATTATCAGGCGGCGATCGAAGATTTTAACTCTGCACTGCTTCTTGACCCAAACCATGCCGATGCCTATAACAAACGAGGAAATGCCTTTGCCAAGTTGGGTAATTTAAGACAAGCGATGGCAGACTTTGACCAAGCATTACAGCTCGACCCCAATCTCACTGAGGCATACTACAATCGAGGCGTCGCTCGCACTGAGCTAGGAAATCTACAGGGAGCGAGCGCTGATTACACTCAGGCGATACGGCTCAATCCCACATTTGCTGAAGCCTACAACAACCGAGGAGTTATGCGCTATCGACTGGGAGACTCTAAGGATGCGATCGCTGACTTACAGCAAGCCGCACAACTGTTTCGCGAGCAGGGGAATACGGCAGCCTACCAACAAACTCTGAATTTCATCAGAATGATTCAGCAGTCACTAACTCCCAAATCTTCTACATTATTGCCTTAACCGGAGATGATTTAGATTGGGATAAGACTGTTGGCTCATTGCTGCTGCGGCTGGATTTGCTGTCTAACCCAGGTGCGGAACGCACGGGTAGAGGCTATTTCCCCAATCTTCCTGCTCTGGGTAATAAATCTAGGAATCTCATTCACTCTCACAGGTGTAAAGGTAGGGCTAGTGCTGCACTCTACATATTGCTCCTCTTCGAGAGAGTAGATTCGCAGCACTCTCCCGTTGTAACGCCAGAATTCCGGAATCCCCATCGACGCATAAAGCTCAAGCTTATTGATCTTAGACCTGGAGTATTCCACCTCCAACACCAAATCTGGGGGTGGGTCAGATTCTAGGTCAATGTCTTCTTTGTCTCTAACTAGCGATTCGTTCTGGATGTAGTAGCTACTGTCGGGTTCACCACCACGTTCTAAGTCATCTCGCGTCAGTGTCAGTGAACCAGCCCG
>DATNPC010000293.1:0-7123 GCA_036703375.1 Allocoleopsis sp. | reverse complement strand
GCTTGAGGATTTACGCGATCGCATTCTGGCTTTCATCGACTACTTTAACCGAACTATGGCTAAGCCATTTCAATGGAAGTTCAAGGGGTACCCAGTACCGGGCTGAAGTGGTCAGTTACTTCTGCCGGGATGCACTAGTGGTATCGCACTGGCCGGGTGGTAGGCTGCAAGGTTACAGCGCCATCTTGCTTCTAGGAATTGGGCTTGGCATTACCAGTTTGGTTTGTCAGTTCTTTATGACTGATGTAAACCCAAAGCTTGTACACGCCACGCATTCAGAAACAGGCGAAGGCTCGCATTTCGGGACAATTTTTAGCTTCCTCAAGGATGCCAATTTTTTGAGGTTTTTGCTTTACTCTGGCTTATGGAGTTTTGCCGTTAATGTCTGCGCTCCCTTCTTTAACCTCTACTTGCTGGATAACCTGAGTATAGATGTCAGCGTAGTAACAATCTATAACAGCTTAGGTGCGGGTGCTAACTTGCTGATGCTGGTTTTTTGGGGAAAGCTGGCCGATCGGGTGGGAAATCGCCCGATTATGTTAGTTGTGGGAATCTTAGTAGCTCTGACGCCTTTACTCTGGTTAGAAGCTGGAACGGCTCCAATTTTCCTATGGGTTTGGTTCCCCCTGTTACACATCATCGGGGGTGGGACGTGGGCAGCGATTGATCTGTGCAGTAATAATCTGTTGATGGGAGTGGCACCATTGTTGCATCAGTCGATTTATTTTGCGATCGCAGCAGCGGTTCCGGGTGTGACTGGGGCAATGGGAATCACTGTAGGTGGCTTTCTCGCTACTTTAACTAATCTCGGTGGATTGCCAGGAGTGTTTGCCCTCTCAGCTGTCCTACGACTGGTGGCTCTCCTACCCTTGGTGTTGGTTCACGAGAAGCGTTCTGTGTCTCTGGGTAAGTTCTGGCTCCTCTTGTTGCCAGACTGGTGGAGAAGAGTGCCGATTGAACCTGGAAACATCAGCTTCCAACCCTTAATCGTTGAAGAGTTGGACTGTCCGCCTGAAAGCTCATGCGACCAATCTTCAGTCCTTGATTGACGATACCCGAAATGGCAACAGCGACAGGCTAAATTACCTCTGGAAACAGCATATGTTTGGCATAACGCGTTAGCGAAGCATCCCGGAGGGTTATCGCTTTAGCCCCGTTAAACAGAAAGGCCGATCTACACCTGCCTTTCTGTATGGATTTTGCCAGAGTTTGTATTCTACTTCCGCATCAGGTTTAGTAGTTCTTTGGGAGAGGCTAGCAAGTCTATCGCTACAAAGAAAATCTTGCCTTGGGGATCTAATAAGAACCGCCACGCAATGTTCATACCTACGTTGTTACCGAACCAAGGAGTTTCTACTTTACCTGTCACTTTAATCTGCGTGTAGCCATTTTCTATGCTCTCGGCTACGCCCCGCTCTGGCATCATCTTAAGTCCCACACATTCTTCACGCATATAGGTGAGAATAGCTGCCTTGCCAACAATCGGCTTCTGGAATGGAGGTTGCAGGGCACCTTCTTCAGCAAATAGACCCACAGCCGGTGTGAAGTCAAATGCATTCATGTAGTCAATGTAGTTCAATACCGTGTAATTATTGATGCCCTCAATCTTGGTCTGAACGCGTTCAGCTAGTGCCTTCGGTGTGCTGCGGGGGGCTTCGCGTTTTGCGTAATCCTCGCTGAGAGCTGGGTCGTATCCCATGTTGACTACGGTATTACGCAAAACTGTGATTTGCTGACCGGGATCGAGTTGCTTGATAGTTTCTAGCACGCCAACAGCATCAGAGCCCATTTGATAACCAGGGGGGATGGGAGCGACTATACCCTGTTTCATCAACTGTCCTAACTCATACCAGAAACCTAGCTTGGTATTGACACGGAAAGAGGAATAGGTACGACCGATAGGAGTGTCAGCATTGCTAGCCAAATCATACATGGCTTGCGATTGAGCCTGTGCAGGCATTTGCTTGATTTCATCTAGTAAGCCTTCCGCTAGAACCATGCTGGCTGCTCCTGTGGCGGCAGGAGTAATAGAAATACCCATTTCGGTGTAGGCAAACCAGAGTAATGCGAGTTGATCCTCAACGCTGAGTTTATTGAATGCTTCCGTGGTTGCTGGAACCGCATTGGCAATTTGAGTACTAGGGAAAATGCCTTGAGCCGACTCGATGGTATAAGTCATGATTTTGCCAAAAACTCTTTAGTGTTGAGCAGTTAATCAGTTTGAGGTGCGTATCTCTACTTGTCTTGTTTGCCCTCTTCAATTTCATATTGCAGTGTTTTGTTAAAAAATGCAAATAAATATTGCAGATGATAGCCATAAAAATTAAAACTGCTATATTGGTAAGTTTACAAGAAATTTTATAAATCCACCCAGTAATTCTTTTTGCAATATCAAGGTCGCCTTTACTAGATTGGCTACCAGTGACGACATAACATCAAGAGAGAATGGCGACAGCGGCAGGCTAACTTACCTCTGTTATCTCAGCAGGAAGGGCTTTCCCGATATGAAAGCAATGCTAACCCCCCGCGAACCCAGCACCTGGCAGGGTTGAACTCGACCGCTAAAATTAAGTTGTAAGACTCATGCCCTGAAGATTTGTGACCAAGCCAAAACCGAGCGACATTTGCCAAGTTCGGTGTTTCAATACAGAGTTAGTATCTCAAGTTAATGAAGCACTGCCAGGAGATGAGCTTTTGGAGGATGCTCAGATCCTCTTCGGTGCTTTATCAGATAAGTCACGGCTGAAAATTTTGTATGCGCTCAGCGATGGTCAAGAGCTTTGCGTTTGTGATGTCGCGTTCATGCTTGGAGTCAAGGTAGCAGTCGCTTCTCACCACTTGCGAAAACTGCGTGACCTAAAAATCCTCAAATATAGAAACGATGGCAAACTTGCTTACTACTCTCTCAAAGATCAACGCGTTGCAGAGATTCTTTGCCATAGCCTGAAGCAACTTGCGGAGTAAAACATTCTAACGTTGATTTGAATGTTTGATTTTTTATGCTAATGTTCAAACATTTGCTTGAATGTTTGAATAAGAGATCGGTCATGAGTGACGATTGCTGTCAAAACAAGGCTTGCGAACTATCAAAACTGCAAAAACAGCAAACCAAGGTACTTTGGGCAGTTCTAGTTATCAATGTGGTGATGTTCATTGTGGAGTTTGGGGCGGGAATTCAGGCTGATTCCCTGTCTTTAACTGGAGATTCACTCGATATGCTGGGTGATGCTCTGGTTTATAGCAGTAGCTTGTATGTCATCAACCGAGGTAGGAAGGCTCAGGCAGGTGCAGCCTTCTTCAAAGGTATAATCATGTTTCTGTTTGCCATTGCAGTCTTTGCAAGAGCAACTTCTCAATTGTTTGCGGGTGCAGCCCCAGAAGCGAAAATCATGAGTACGATTGGTGTCATCGCTTTACTTGCTAATCTGCTCTGTCTGCTGCTGCTCACAAGACACCGGAAAGATAACCTGAATATGTCTTCTGTTTGGCTTTGTTCACGCAATGACATCATTGCAAACACATCTGTTCTTGTAGCGGCTGGTTTCGTTTTTCTAACTCATTCCGTTCTGCCGGATTTAGTTGTAGGTTTGTTCTTGACGTTCATTTTTGCAAAGTCGGCAGGAAAAGTGCTTTCACAGTCTTGGAGAGAGATGCAACAAGCGTGACAAGCTCTCTCTTGCAGTAGCGTTGCAGCCTAAGCTCGCTGCACCTGCACCGGACGTGTGAAGGCTGAGGCTAACTCACCTCTGGAACTAGAATACGTCCGGCATGACCCGATCGCTTATACTTTTCAATCACCTCTCGACCAATCGCATCTCCCTTACCCGCAGCAACAAAAGCCACGCAAGCCCCCCCGAACCCAGCACCTGTAAGACGTGCTCCAAATACTCCAGGGGTTTCCTGTAGCAATGCGACTAGTGTATCCAGAGCAGGCACAGAAACTTCGTAATCATCACGCAAGCTGGCATGGGAAGCATTCATCAACTCACCAAACCGCTCAGCGGATACTCCCTGTAAAGCCTCCAGTACTCGGTTATCCTCAGTGACGACATGACGCGCCCGACAGCGTTGCGGTTCGGGTAAGTCTTCCACAACTTGCGGATCGGTAATATCTCTCAGCGCCTTCACTCCTAGCAAGTGCGCCGCCTCTTCACACTCAGCTCGTCGCTGGTTATAGCCACTCCCTGCCAGAGTGCGAGGCACACCACTATCTACTACTACAACTTCTGCCCCAGAGGGAAACGGTATCACCTGGCGCTCCAGCGATCGCGTATCGAGAAATAGCATGTGTTCCGTATCCGCTAGACTCGACGCCATCTGATCCATAATGCCGCATTGCACACCCGCATAGTGAATTTCTGCCTGCTGTGCCAACTGAGCAATCCGCACATCATCGATATCTATATCTATATCTAATAGCGATCGCAACCCCCTCAGAGTCGCCACCTCCAACGCTGCACTGCTAGACAAACCTGAACCGATGGGAACCGAGGACGTGACATACACATTAATGGGCGGTACGGTGTACCCTTCCCGTTCCAAAATCCGAACACACCCGAAGATATAACTGGCAAATCCAGAGGGCGTATGATGACCTTCTGAAATACTCACCCGTTCGTCAAGTTCCACCGAGTAAAAGTGGTGCTGCCCATCCTGGCTGAAACCCAGTTGTACCGTAGTGCGTTGGGGAATAGCCGTTGGTAGTACAAATCCATCGTTGTAGTCGGTGTGTTCCCCAAGTAAATTCACCCGTCCTGGAGCGCTGGCTTCTGTTTCAGGTGATGCACCAAATATCTGCTGAAAGTCCATCATGGCTCCGTGAGAGCAAAAGCACTATTTCTGCGATCGTGCTTTTGCTCATTTTATTGATCTAAGTTTGATTGTTTCATTTATATTCTGTCCACTGCTGCATGAACTTCGCTCTGTGGTCTGTAGTATTGTCTGGTTAAACCGTCGAGCGATCGCTCTTTAGATAGAGATTTCATTGCCGCGAGAACGATCTATTGTTCTCGGGGATACAAAATAACTTAAAAAACTCTCTCAATTTCCTTAACCAAGCTATGACTTTTGTCAGAGGGATAGGTGTCTTTCTCCTGTTAATCTTAGACTTAATGCTTATTATCAGCTAATTAGCTTGAAAATCGGTTAGTTCTTAATCAATTTTAATGGCTAATCATCAAGCTGGTTGCGGTTATAAGCGAAGTGGGGGGTTTCTATGGCATTAGCTAAATTTAGAGCGAGCCAATGATATCCCGAAACTGTGAAAAAAATGAAAATGAACTCATGGAGTATTATCATGCAAAATTTGATTTATAGGGTAACTTCCCACATCAGTTCTCTAATGAACCGACTTCAAGTTCAGCGCTTTTTAGCTGTTGTTATAGTCGGTTTCATATTGCTGACAACAAATGTTGATGCTAATAAGCAGAATAATAATAAAGGCTTGACTAAGCAAGTGCGCGAACAGGCACATCAGATTGATTCGGTTCGACCCAAGACCACAAAGGAATGGTATAAGGAAGCTCGCGAAACAGAAGACTCTCCTGGTGAGCGACTGGGGAATATCGCCGAAGAATCAGCGCAAGCCATCAAAGAATTTGGCTCGGTTTACCCAGACACGGCTAAGAGAACCGCTCCTGTCTTACAGGATGATTAATCAACACAGGTAGGCAAAAAACTCTCTAGCCGAGTTCAGCGCTATCTGCCTTCTGATACTGCATTGAGTTCGAGTACCAATGCTTGCACTGTGCAATTGCATATAAGTTGCTGAGTACTCGCCTGAATTTCTAAATCTGCACTGATTCTATTCGTGCAGATTTAGTTATAGTTATTGAAAAATTAGCTCTACCATCGTAATTAGAGCGGTTATCAAATGAGTTGAAAGCAAGTTTCTGTAGTGGCAAGTATGCCTTTATACACACACGATATTTATAGATGTTTATAATCTCATCCAGCCTGTAAAGGTAAGGGACGCAACCTTCCTTCGACCTCAACACTCGGCCAATTTGGATCGAAAGTCAGATTTTCCAAGGTTCCATCCGGGAGAATCACAAAAGTATCTTCAACCTTTGCTCCCGGTAAACTTGGATTCCAAGCCATAGGGACGCCTTCTACTAAAGTGTCAGTAGTAGTAGGATTTGCCACAATTTCTCGTGCCAGATATCCCGTGGTTCCTCCCTGGTGATGTTCGCGGATTGCATTGGGATATCCGTGCTGTTGATAAGCCTGAGCTAGGACATGATAAACGGCACCCAGAGATGTTCCAGGTTTGCACACATTCAACGCTTGAGCTTCAATTTCCCGGACATGCTGGTGCAATTTGGCTTCTTTATCTGGAACAGTCCCAAATGAGACAAATCGGGTAAGATTCGCATAAAGACCGTATCCTCTAGCACAGAACACCAGCATTGCTCGGACGCCAAGTGGTTCCTCAGTCGCGGTAGCATGACGGTAGAGTGGTAAACGCCTCTCACCCGCTACCAGAGTCAGTGCTGGATGTAGTCCCCTCGCCCACAATGCCTCTGCTCCCGCACCTGCTAGCTGATATTCTGTCCAAGTAGGTTCAGCCTTTGATAGTACCTCTGTCATCGCTTCACTTGCCTTACGCCCGACTTCGCGATAACGCTCTAGCTCACTTGACATCATTACCCGTTTATGATGTTGTAGAGATGCAGGTAATCGCTTTTCTACATGCGGGATGGGGTAATCGCTAAGAACATTTCCTTCATTCGTCACTTCTCGCACAAACGATTCACGAGCAGCCACATCAGCCCAAGGGTCAACGTGCAGCTTGAAGTCCGCCGAAAGTTCCTCATCTTCTAAACGCTGCGCTTCAATTTCATCCGTCAATACCCAAGCATCTCGAACCGTTACCAACACTTCTGCCACTCCGGTTTCAGCCGTGAGCAACACGGTATTGGAAGCGCCAGCCGTTGCCCAAGCAAACCAATCTGTCCCCTTAAGGCGGATACCCGTCGCTCCAGTTTCAGTTAGGGCTTCCCGGATTAATTGCAGTTTGCGGGAGACTTCTTCATTTAACTCCTTCATAACTCACCTCTTGCACCAGCTACGTTCTTGCACAATCCTCGGCAAGTTGCTCTCACTCGCCCGGAGTTTAAACTCC
>DATNPC010000292.1:0-7398 GCA_036703375.1 Allocoleopsis sp. | reverse complement strand
TAAGAGCTGTCTGAAGTAGCAGAACGAAGCCAAGTCGTCAGTCAATACTTCTCAAGACTAGTTACATTGATTGGTGTCGTTACAATTGTTTCTCCGCCAAATCGCAACAGCAGCAATTGATACAACGTAAGAAGTTTTACGAACGAATTAGTATTACCGTGGAAAAAAGTCAAAACGCGATCGCGTCGTCATTATCCCATCCCGATGCTACTGGCCACTGCTCACTGCTCACTGCTCACTGCTCACTGCTCACTGCTCACTGCTCACTGGCCACTGGTCACTGTTGACACGCTGTGCGATCGCAAATTTATCGAGTCAGACGATTTAGATCCAACGGGGTCTGCTAAGTTGATGAGAGTAAATTACTATTGAAGACCTCTAGAGTTCCCGATCGGGTTAGCTCCTGTAGCTCACAGCGTCGGGAGCAAGGTAAATGGGATAAGTATTATGTCGTTAGTTGTCCAAAAATACGGTGGTACCTCCGTTGGGTCAGTTGAACGTATTCAAGCCGTTGCCCAGCGCGCGATCAAAACAGCCCAAACCGGCAATTCCTTGGTTGTTGTTGTTTCCGCGATGGGTAAGACTACCGATACTTTGGTGAAACTAGCCCACGAAATTTCCTCGAATCCAAGCCGCCGGGAGATGGATATGTTACTCTCCACGGGCGAGCAGGTTTCGATCGCGCTGCTATGTATGGCATTGCAGGAACTGGGGCAACCCGCCATTTCCCTAACTGGCGCTCAAGTGGGAATTGTGACGGAAGCCAAACACAGTCGGGCGCGGATTCTCGATATCCATACCGAGCGAATCGAGCGGCATCTGAATGAGGGGAAAGTTGTTGTTGTCGCGGGCTTCCAAGGAATTACGAGTACGGATGAATTGGAAATTACCACGCTGGGACGGGGGGGTTCTGATACCTCAGCCGTTGCGCTGGCGGCAGCATTGAAAGCCGAGCGCTGCGAGATTTATACGGACGTGCCAGGGATTTTGACCGCCGATCCCCGCTTGGTACCGGATGCCCAACTCATGGACGAGATTACCTCGGATGAAATGCTGGAATTAGCCAGCTTGGGGGCAAAGGTATTGCATCCCCGTGCCGTGGAAATTGCGCGAAATTATGGCGTCGATTTAGTGGTGCTGTCCAGTTGGACGGACGATCCCGGTACGCGGGTGATTTCACCTCGGACTCAGCCTCGTTCTATAGAAGGGTTAGAGCTCTCCAAGCCCGTGGATGCGGTGGAATTTGACACGGATCAGGCGAAAGTCTCGCTGTTGCGCGTACCCGATCGGCCGGGTGTTGCCGCTCGGTTGTTTGGGGAGATTGCCCGTCAAGACTTGGATGTGGATTTAATTATCCAGTCGATTCACGAGGGAAATACGAATGATATTGCCTTTACGGTGAACAAAGGGATTCTCACCAGGGCGGAAGCGGTAGCAGAAGCGATCGCACCTGCCCTCCGCAGCAATCCTGCTTCGAGTCCGGAAGAAGCTGAGGTGATGGTGGCACGGGGCATTGCCAAAGTCTCGATCGCGGGTGCTGGAATGATCGGACGCCCCGGCATTGCGGCCGAGATGTTCAAAACCTTGGCGAATGCTGGGGTCAACATTCAGTTGATTTCCACCTCTGAGGTGAAAGTGAGTTGCGCGATCGATGCCCAAGATTGCGATAAAGCGATCGCGACTCTGTGCGAAACCTTTGGTATCAACAGTTCTCCCATCACACTATCAGCCACAGGTAAGGCGATCGACAAGAAGCAAGAGAACACGAGCGAACGGGTACATGAAGATGTCTTGAGCACACTGTCCGCATCCTCTTCCCCAGTGCGAGGCGTTGCGCTCGATCTCAACCAAGCCCGTCTAGCCATTCGCTACGTACCCGATCGCCCCGGCATGGCGGCACAGATATTTGGACTCTTGGCGGAGCAAAATATCAGCGTTGACATGATTATTCAGTCGCAGCGCTGTCGCGTGATTGATGGCATTCCTCGGCGCGATATTGCCTTCACAGTCTCTCAAGCCGATGCCCAAATTGCTCAGCAAGCGCTCCAGCAAGCTCTACCCACTCTAGGATATGGGGAGGTTTTGCTCGATCCCGACATTGCCAAAGTTAGTGTTGTTGGTGCTGGAATGATCGGACAACCTGGCGTTGCCGCCCGGATGTTTGATGCCTTAGCTCAAAACCACATCAACATTCAAATGATTACGACCTCGGAAATTAAGATTAGTTGTGTAGTCGCTCAACAAGATGGTGTTGTCGCCCTACAGGCGATTCACAATGCCTTTGGTCTGGCTGGGAGCAAGAAAATTCAAGTTCCTGCTTAAAAACTGGCGAGACCTATACATGGTAGGGGCGAGGCATGCCTCGCCCTTACAGGGTTGTGGTAATCTATCCAGGTGAGAACTACTATAATTCAGCATTCATAATTAGCAACGGCACTCCCTATCCATCAAAGAGAAGTGCCGTTGCGTTAGGGGGCATGTAGCAGATAGCTCTTCTTCCAATTCGGTAACCGCTCGGTCAGGCATGAAGACAAGAGGTTATCGACTTCGTCTTGAGAGTTTAGCTGCTGTTTTTGTTCGTAGCGCTTGCCCCGTACTTAATCCTACTAATACCCGTTTCTAAGACGCGCTACAGATTTAATTGTTGTTTCCTCTTAATCAGATTCACTACAAGGTTTTATGGAATTCGTGTTAGCTTAACTCATTACCGATTTTACTCAGAGTCAGTACGAACTCTGACATTTGGGTCATTGTTGGCGTAATGAGCTCTACGATTCTTGGCTGCTAAGCCTGCTAATCCAACTAAACCGATGATACCGAACCAACCGATATCATTCGTATCACCCCGGTTCGTCTGCTTTGCTATAGGTCCAGTTTTATCGACATTACTATTCTGCTGAGTAGCATTCTGAGCTTGTGCTGGAAGGGTTAAGGGCATGACGGCTAAACTAGCAGCGATCGCACCCATTCCAATAAACTTATAAAAGCTAGACACTTTCACCCTATAATCTCCTTAGTTTTAAAATTTCTTTCAATTACCTTATAGAATATTTCTAGTATCTAAAAATTACACCAATCTCTAGCAAGACCTATCAAGTATCAGATATTGAACCAGAGGTATACAAATATAAAATTAGGAATCTCTCTAAGAGAATAGGTTATAAAACTATCTGTATAGGAGCTAACAATCAGACTTAAGAGAGAAAATTACATAAAAAAATTGATAGGATTGCCAAAAAAGTTAGGAGATATTAATGCCGGTACGAGAAGAAACGTGGCAGCACGAATATATTAATGCTAATGGAATTAAATTGCATTACGTGACTCAGGGCGATGGCCCGCTCATGCTGATGCTGCATGGATTTCCTGAGTTTTGGTACTCCTGGCGTCACCAAATCCCAGAATTTGCTAAGGACTATAAAGTCGTTGCTCTGGATTTGCGCGGCTATAACGAAAGCGACAAGCCGCAAGAGCAATCCGCTTATACGATGAGCGAATTGGTTAAAGATGTTGAGAGCGTGATTCGGGGATTGGGATACGATCGCTGCGTCCTCGTCGGTCATGATTGGGGTGGTGCGATCGCGTGGTGCTTTGCTTATGCTTACCCGGAAATGGTAGAACGTCTGATCGTGCTGAACCTTCCCCATCCCGCTAAATTTGCTCAAGGCTTGCGGACGCCTCAGCAGTTGATGCGTAGTTGGTACGCTTTCTTCTTCCAAATTCCAGCATTACCAGAACTGTTATTGCAGTCCTTCGACTATCAACTCATTGGCAACGCCTTTACAGGTATGGCAGTGCATAACAATGCCTTCACTTCCGCAGACATCGAAGCCTATAAAGATGCGGCAGCAAAGCGCGGCGCACTGACAGCGATGATTAACTATTACCGCAATGCCTTTACAGGAATCATGCAACGGGAATGGAGCCTGCTGGATGTGCCAACTCTGATGATTTGGGGCGAACAAGACACGGCGTTGGGTAAGGAGTTAACTTACGGTACGGAAGAATACGTCAGAGATTTTCAAATCCGCTATATTCCGGACTGTAGCCACTGGGTGCAGCAGGAACAGCCTGAATTGGTGAATGAGTATATGCGGGAGTTTTTGACTAAGTAATTCAATTTGCATCAAAACAGCAAATTACTGTAATTAATGACAAAAAACCCCCAGCGGTAAGCTGAGGGCGGTCATCAGGGTGCATCTATTGTTAGTAATCCAGCCTAATTTTTACCATCTCCGGAAAAACTGGAACCTTTTCTGGAGCCTTATGCCTGCAAGCCACTACTTGCGATTTGGAGAACAGAGTAAGTTCAACAATGTAGACGGAATAGCCTCAAAATGTTCTAAGAGAAAATCCATGAGAGCAAGATAACGTAAATCGGTAGTAGTCGGACGCTGATAGTAGCGGCCTCTCGTGAACCAGCGTTCGACAGTAGATGTTGAGCGGGAACAGATTGCAGCAAGTTGCTCGTAAGTCACAGACCACTTTGCATAAAACCGTCTGGGCGTCATGCCTAGTTTGCAGTTGCTGTAGAGTTCAATGAGATTGCGCTCTCGCTGAGTTAGCTTCCGTGGATTGGTCGAGTCTCTCCCTACAGAATCGTAAGTTCCAGGGGGCGCATGTAGAGAGGTAGGGCGCTTGAGGAGAGTGCTGCGAGATATTGGCGGAGTATGTCCGTTACTGATGAAGGCTTCGGTGGGTAGAGTTTTCTGTGTGAACTCAGGAGTTGCCATAGGTGTCACCCAAGGCGATGTAGTCCGGTTCGAGGGTAATGAGATAGGAGGTAAAATGCGATCGCTAGTGGAGCGATCGGGTAAAAAACTCTCTGCCTCAGTAACACTAGCCTTCTCCCAATCCTTATCATGATTAGGCTCTAAGTCCTCTTCCCAAGCTGTGTCGGCAACTGTCCAAGCTGCACTAGGAGAATCTCGATCTAGTCGAATGAGATAGCCAACCGTCCACCGGCAAAGATGTCTGGCATAAAAGCGCCCAATGACAACACCCCAGTTTGTCGTATCCGCTAAAGGTCGCCACCTAACGCGATCGCCTTCTTGGTAACGAGGTGTAGCTTCGTCAGGAAAACTTTCTGGCAACTCAATCGATGGCGGTGGGATTTCCACTTTCATGGGGTCGAAGATAACATCCGAGTCACCGTGACGGATAGCGTTTAAATAACTGGCCAGCACTTTGCCATTGAGACTGTGGGTTAAGCGCTGAATCAGGAGTGCCGCTAAGCGATCGCATTCTTGTTCCTCCAAATTCATCACTTGAGCATTGAAATCGGCATCATTGTAATTGTTTAATTTAGACAGTAATTGAGTGATACCAAAATCAGCCAAGGCTTGTTGATAGGCATGGAGGCAAGCGCTATTGTCGCTCACGGTTTTTCCCATTGTTAAAGTCTCCTCAGTCAAAAGGCTTTTTCCCATACCCCATACCCTATTTTCTATTCCCGACTTTCATCAAGATAGCTTACAACGAAGCCTTCCCCTGAGAGTGTTCTAGTCTCCAAATAATCGCTGTCAGAACAGTAGAAACGCTCAGAATTCCTGCTGCAATTCGTAAGGTATTTTGCACGCCATAAACTAACGCCTCAGCCGGTGCTGTGGTGACATCAGCGCTGGGTGCCAGGTGCGCGTTGGAGAGGGTTAAAGCAGCAAACAAAGCACCCAGTAGGGGTACCCCTGTAGTCTGTCCAAAAGTCCGCGTCAATGACAGCAATCCTGACGCAATACCTAGCCTTTCTCGCGATACCCCTCCCATAATCGCGCTATTGTTGGGTGATTGGAACATCCCGAGTCCTATGCCAAATGGTGCAACTCGCAGAACATAGCCGAGTTGAGTTAATTGAGCATTGACGGTACTCAACAGCAAGCAGCCAATAATCATCAACACCAATCCCAATAAGCTGATAATCCGCGATCCAAGGCGATCGGATAGAGAACCAGAAAAGGGGGCAACAATTCCACCTAAAACTGGCGATACTGCTAGTAGTAACCCCACTTGCTGAGTGGAATAGTGCAACACCAGTTCTAGGAAAAAAGGAAGGATAAAAATTAAACCGGCGATGGAGATAAAGACAAACAAGCCCATTAACAAGCTGAGGCTGAACTGGAGATTCCGAAAAATGCCAAGTTCTAGCATGGGTTGCTCGATGTGGGTTTCAATCGCAACAAAACCAATTAAGCCAATTGCTGCAACAGCCAGTAGAGTTAATGCGATCGCGCTATTAAAGCCTCGATTCTGCCCTTCCGTCATCCCCAGAGCAAAACAAGTTAGCGTTGCCATGATAACCAACGCTCCCAGCCAATCAAACCGTTGTTTGATAGTTCCTTTTGCCGAAGGCGGTACGACACGAGCAACAATGAAGCTGGCAACGATGCCAATGGGGATAGTCACTAGAAAGATCGTGCGCCAACCTCTAATCCCAATCAGCAACCCGCCTACTGTCGGGCCTAGCGCAACTCCCAGCGAAACAACCGCACCAATAATCCCCAATGCCCGTCCGCGCTCTGAACTGGGGAAAACTTCGGTGATAATGGCCGCCCCCAGTGCAGAGATAAACACAGCACCTAGACCTTGGAGCGCTCGAAACCCAATTAGATAGTAAACAGAGGGTGCAACTCCGCACAACAGCGAACTGATGGTAAAGATAACTAAACCGATATTGTATAGGCGCTTCTTGCCCAGCATGTCACCTAGGCGTGCTGCGCCAAGCACTAATGCCGTGACGATTAGCAGGTAGCTCAAAACCACCCACTGAATGGTGGCAAAGGTTGTATGAAGTTCGTTGACTAGCGTAGGCAGCGCAATATTAACGATGCTGGTATCAATGGTGAACATCAGTACGCCCAGTCCAATACCTAGCATTGCCCACCACTTATCATTAGGCGAATGATGGGGTGAAGGCACTGAAGAATCTGCTCTCATTGTGGAGAAATTTTTATATAGGGTTCTAATTATTAGCAATCTAATAATTAGTTGTTCATAAATTTTAATTTCAAGTCGGGGAATGCGATCGCTTTCTGATACGAGTTGGATGTTATTTTAGAAACCTACCGGATGACAGATTGACAAAGTAGACAGAATATTAATCTAAAAGCAGCAAGAGAAAGATAGTGCGATCGCCTTGATGGAAGAGATGCGATCGTGACGAATTGAATACTCATAATCTATTTAGTCAATATTTAGCTTAAATTAACTCAAATTACCATCTCGTCACAAAATTAGAAAAGCCATGCGGAAACTAACTCGAAGCTTATTCGCTACAGCGCTCACCTTGAGCATTTTGTGCTTTCCCACCCAAGCTTTTGCTAAAGCGAAAATTCAGATTGCCATTCTTTTAGATTCGAGTAATAGCATGGATGGACTAATTGACCAAGCTCGTACTCAACTTTG
>DATNPC010000291.1:0-10329 GCA_036703375.1 Allocoleopsis sp. | reverse complement strand
TCGAGGATATTCCAACCCCAGTGCTAGCCCAAGCCAAAATGATGGTCTTGAGCTATCCTCATAATCCGACAACCGCGATCGCACCGTTATCATTTTTCCAAGACGCCGTCGCTTTTTGCCGCGAGCATGACTTAGTTTTAGTTCACGATTTTCCCTACGTTGACTTGGTATTTGTAGACGAGGAAAGAGGAACTAAGGAAAAAACTTTCAATCCCAAATCGCTCGCTCCTTCAATTTTGCAAGCCGATCCCGATAAAGACGTCTCGATCGAGTTTTTTACCTTTTCTAAGTCTTATAATATGGGCGGCTTTCGCATCGGTTACGCCATTGGCAACGCCCAACTGATTCGAGCCTTGCGGCAGGTGAAAGCGGCGGTGGATTTTAACCAGTATCGGGGAATTTTGAATGGTGCGATCGCAGCTTTACACGGCCCTCAAGAGGGTGTCAAAGCTTCCGTAGACATCTTCCGAAAGCGGCGAGATGCGTTTATCAACGCCTTGCATCGAATTGGCTGGCAAGTTCCTACTCCAGCCGCAACCATGTACATCTGGGCAAAGCTGCCGGAACCGTGGGCTAAGGATTCTGTAAAATTCTGCACCCAGTTAGTCGAAAAAACAGGTGTTGCTGCTTCACCTGGTGCGGGTTTTGGCAAAGCCGGAGAAGGATATGTTCGGTTCGCCCTAGTTCATGAACCGGAAATTTTAGAAACAGCAGTAGAGCGTATTTCTACTTTTTTGCGATCGGCTTAAACAGAAACCTACGCGCTTACTCAGAAAAACTACCGAGACAGCGTTAGATTACATGATATCCGGTTGATTACCCTGATGAAAAAAATGTTTGTAGTGAGGACTTTAGTCCTCTTGTGAGGGACGCTCAATCGCCTACTACAAACAAGATTTTATTATGGCTATATATCTCTACGATACTGTGCCGAAAAGGAGATGAATTAAGCAAAGAAGTGAAAAACCCCTATTTCTTATAATCTTGCATTTTAAGTAATTCCGGAATGGTCACAAATCGGTATCCCATCTGTCTTAATCCACTAATAATTTCAGGTAAAGCCTTCACTGTTTTGCTGTGGTCGCCTCCTCCATCGTGCATGAGTACAATAGAACCTGGCTTTGCTCCCCGGAGTACATTCTTGACAAACGCTGAAGGCTGAGCTTTCCAATCCGTATCAGCAGCCGTTACTGACCACATAACGACAGCATAATTCTGCTGTTTAGCATAGGCGGCAACTCCATTTTTGAGGAACCCACCGGGAGGACGAAACAAAGAAGTTTTGACTCCGGTGGTTTTATATATGAGTTGAGCCGTATCTTCAATTTCTTTCGCCGCTGCTTTCTCATTTAGGTGATGATACCAGTGATGCCAAGTGTGATTGCCGATCGCGTGTCCCTCTGCTACCACTTGCTGAGCAATCTGGGGATTTTTTTCTAAGGAAGATCCTACCCAGAAAAAGGTAGCTTTGATGTTATTTTGCTTCAGGATATCCAGCACTTGCCGAGTGGTTTTCTGCCAAGGGCCATCATCAAAGGTAAGAGCAATCACTTTCTCTGGGTTGGTCAATTTTGCCTGATAAATGGTTTTTCCTTGCCAGGAGACGGGAACCACAAATGTGTGGAGTTCATGAGTAGAGTTTGACTTGAAATCAGCTCCAGATTGGCTCGCTCCCTGATGGAGCTGTTTTCCTACAGTTGAGGGCTGGTCGCTCGGATGTTTAGCGACCACGCGATTGGCTCTATTACCCGAACCAAGAAGGCTCAAGGCGATGCTACATAAAAAACCAAATAGTGCGATTCCCAATAGAAAAAAACGTACTTTATATTTCTGGTTTAACCGATTTGGGGTTGTCACTTCACACCTCTAAAAAAATTGTCGTTCTGGACGATGGATAGGACTAAAGAATGGTAGCATCACTCCCTTGAAGCGTTCCTCAGCTTAGGACTTACGCAAATTCCCTTTTGAACCACCATGAGTAGGGGCGCACCGACGTGCGCCCTTCCTATATGTGGAGTCCCTGCATAAGTCCTGAGCTATTAAATACGAAAAGCCCACGTCCCAGACTGTAGTTAGTAGTTACAGGAGTAGCCAGGGAAGCTTACCGATTTTATACCTATCGGAGGAGGTACCAATCGTGCATCTTTTACCCTACGATGCGTTTATCATTCAAAGCCGAGAGCCACTCTCAGAGGTCGTCGAGAAGCTGAATGCCCAAATCGAAGCCCCGAAGTTATTTCGATGGTCTTACTCTCGCAACCATGCCCCCTATGAAGGCACCCTTTCAAGCTCTGGATTTGAGATCCATCGCATTATTCACTACCGCAACTCATTTTTACCCAATATCCGAGGGCGGTTTGAATCATCACCTGATGGAACACTCATTCGCATCACCATGAGGATGCATCCCTTAGTCACGGCTTTCTTAGTTTTTTGGCTCTTGGCATGGTACAGCGGCACGATCCCTATCTTTCTGGTCAGGGTGTTGTCTGGGTATGTGACATTTGAAGCGTTGTTATTCTTAGGACTACCTATTGTACTATTCGTGACATTCTGGGGCGCGTTTTGGTATGAGGCAAATCGCAGCCGACGCGAATTGATGCAAATCATTCAAGGAGAACTACTGAAGTAACCAACATCTAGCAATTTGGCGCGTAGAGCTTCTCTCAACTCACAAAAATTATGTAGATGGAGAAAGCTGATGAAATATGAATTTATCTACAGTTCCACTAAAATCGGCAGGAATTGCTAAGGTACTTTTGTGGCTTCTTCGCATTCATCTAACCTGGATCAGGTTATCAACCATTCTCACACTAATTGCGATCGCCCTACCAGCAACTCCTCGAATCGTTACCACTTTGCAACACCTACTCAGAGTCCTCTCCATGGTAGGACTTTTGCTTTTCCTTGTTCTAGCAATACTACTGCTGTCAATGGTCTGGATCTACCGCCTGCACAAAGACTTACGGCAGTGCTATAGCAGTTATCCGATCGATGCCTGGGATGCCTTGAATAACTTTATCTTGCCAGGATATAACGTTTGGGGCATCTGGAACACTCTGATGACAACTGCGCGTTATTTCAAGGCGGAGGCAGGTCGGTTGCACTATTACGGACTTCTCATCAATCGCTTTGTTCGCCTGATGTACGGCATCGTCATTGCATCATATCTGCTGCACCGATTGGTCATGGTTGACAGGTATGACGATCTAGAACAGGTGGAGCCAATTATACATATCCCTGACTCTTTTGTACCGGTTGCGATCGCAGGCGAAGCACTCTTAAACCTAGGAATGGCGTTTGTCCTACTGGCGATTGTCCAAACCATTGTCAACGCCATGCAGCTTAAAGCGCGTCAAATGAAGACGGTAACTCCCTAGAGCGATCGGCATTCAACCATCAAAATTTTAGATTAATGACTAAAAAAAGGGAGCGATCGACTCCCTTTTTACCAGATCAAAGCGTTTCCTGTAGCTGCTCGATCAGTTCTTCAACGTAACCTAACGCACTGCTAATCGTTGCCGAATCTTCCAAATTAACATCGACGTACTGGCGCAAGGCTTCGACCTGATTCATACTGCCTCCAGTTCCGAGTAAATCGATGTAGCCAGAGATAAAACTCTTGCCGATTTCTCGGTATTTCTGGTAACAGGCCAAACTCACAATATTGGACGCGGTGTACTGGTAGCAATAGAATGGTTTGGAGTAAAGGTGGCTAATTCGCGCCCAGTCGTATTGATGTTCTGGCAAAAGCTCGACGGCGTCGCCACAAAGTTCGCGATAGAACTCCATCCACTGCTCGTTGACAAAATTTTGGTCAAAACTACCTTGGGCTGCGCGTTCGTGAATCGCGAGTTCTAGACGACCAATCGTGCTTTGACGGAACAAGAGCCTGAGTTGATCTTCCAACTGATGCGTCAGCAAAACTTTGCGGAGATGCTTGTCTTCGCCAGCTTTTTCGAGCAGGTAATCGAGTAACAGAAGTTTGTTAAACGTCGAAGCTACTTCTGCCAGTAGGACTGGCGGTTTACTGTTGAAGTACGATTGGCGATCGCTAGTATAGGAAAAATGCAATCCATGCCCGATTTCGCGAGCGAGGGTAAATAGCGAGTTGTAATCATCCGTATAGGACAGCAACAAGTAACAGTGCTTTCCGTAAACCGGAAAATCACAGGCCCCGCGACGCTTGCCAGCCCTCACCGTCGCATCAACCCAACCGTTTGAGAAAAAGTCGGCTGCCCGGTTCGCGTAGAAAATATCAAACTGCTGCAACGCCTCTAGGAGTATTCCTACTCCAGTTGCATAGTTCAGCTGCGGTGGCAATTCATCGTTAGCAGTCCAAGGCGCATAAAGATCGCAGATACGCACTTTTTGTCCGATCGCGTCTCCTTTCAATTGATAGTAACGTTGGAACAGGTCAAAGCGCTCCTCCGTGACCTCCAGAATGCCACGAAATATCGACTCCGAAACCTCATCAACCACAAGCTGCTTCTGGAAGGTCGAAGGATAACCTCGAATCTGGCTCTCAATCCGGTGGTCTTGGCAAACGGTATTCAGGATATAACCATACAGCAGGTTATGGCGCTGCATCACCTGACGCACCGATACATACGCCTCATAACGCACGTTCGCATCCGGATGAGAGAGCAGTGCATCCAGTTGAGCTTCTGTACGAGCGACTTTCCCATCCGGCGTTGTCACGTCCTGATATTCCTGTGCGCCGAGATGAACGGAACGCAGTTGGATGAAAGCTTGTCGTCCCGTGAGATTATCTCGATTACGGGTTTGCTCCACGGCTTCCGGGAGTTTATGGGAACGAAACTGAGCAATCCGGTCGAGGTAGTGACGGTATTTTTGCAGCGCTGGGGATGCTTGTAATTCCTTCAATTTGGCAGGATCTAAATCCTGCAATTCCAGCTTAAAAAACAGGAGTTGATTATCAACGCGGGTGAGGGCGACCTTTACATCGTCGAGGAATTGCTTGGCCTGTGTGTTACGGGGGTTCGCTAACAACAGCAGCGCTGGGAAGGCGTGGAGTTGACCCGCTTTTTCTGAAAAGCCTTCGAGCTGTTGCAGACACCGAGCCACTTCTTCCTGTGTCAGTTGGCTCACTTTGTCCCGATAATTTTGGCGAAATTCCGCCGATTGCTGCTGAAGAGCTTGTAAATCTTGAGAAAACTTAGGATCGTCAAAGCCCTTGTAGAGGTCTGACAGGTTCCATTCTTGAGAGCTATATCGTTTTGTACGAATAGATAATTGAGTCAAGGCATAACTCCTTCTCAAAAGAAGAAAATTTTGTTTATATGAGTGTGATGCCCAACAGCGCAGTTATCCGAATACACCCTGACTAATAAATGAGTAGATGAATAGTGAATTAGCAGTTCACGCTCATAAGGCTGTAGGACCGATGCGGGGTTTTATCCGCCTCGATCGAATGAACAACAAAACTGGGGGCTGCACCTAACCCCCTCCTCACAAGCACTCCTCTAAGCGCTTCTATAGACAGCCACCTCTGTAGAAGTGGAATATTCTCTCTAGGCTATTTATTGTAGACTGTTATGCCGATCTACACACCTTTCTAGAGAAAGAATCAATTTTTTAATGTCATCACATCCTGACTTGGGCACTCGAATGGGGATCGACGGTTAGCCACACCTTGGTATACGGGGAAATTTGCCGTGAACTACGCTGCCTTCTTTATCATTAGAGATACAAGGAAGCAATTGCAGTAGCGCCCGTGACAATATCGGCTAGAACACTGACGCTTGTCAACGATCCAGAACGGCTCGAACGACGCCTGAAGGAAATTCCCCAAGAACCAGGCGTCTATCTAATGCGGGATGCAAGCGATCGCATTCTCTACATCGGTAAATCCAAGAAATTGCGATCGCGCGTTCGTTCCTATTTTCGCGAATCCCAGAGATTAAGCGATCGCATCGCCATGATGGTGCGGCAGGTGGTTGAAATTGAGTTCATCGTCACCGATACCGAAGCCGAAGCTTTAGCATTAGAAGCCAATCTTGTCAAGCAACACCAACCCTACTTCAACGTGTTGCTCAAGGATGACAAGAAGTATCCCTACGTCCTAGTGACCTGGTCAGAAGAATACCCTCGTATCTTCATCACCCGCAACCGACGACTGGCAAAGGAGAAAGATAAATACTACGGTCCCTTTGTCGATGCTGGTTTATTGCGAACCACCTTGCGCCTCGCCAAACGACTCTTCCCAATGCGGCAGCGTCCACAACCCTTATTTAAAGACCGTCCTTGTCTCAACTACGATATGGGACGTTGTCCGGGTGTGTGTCAAAAGCTGATTTCTCCAGAAGAATATCGCAAGACCATCCAAAAAATCGCGATGGTATTTCAAGGTCGAACCGAGGAATTGATTGAGCAGCTGACGGAGAACATGAATCAAGCCGCAGCGGAACTCAACTTTGAGGCGGCAGCGCGGATTCGCGACCAAATTGGGGGGATTAAGTCTCTGGGTGCTGACCAAAAAGTGTCGTTACCAGATGATACCGTTTCGCGAGATGCGATCGCGTTAGCTGCCGATCAGCGACACGCTTGTATTCAGCTATTCCAGATTCGAGCAGGTCGATTGGTGGGACGTTTAGGATTTTTCGCTGAGATACCTGCCATTACCCCCCCAACTCCTTTTAGTAAGGAGGGAGAACTCATTACCCCCCCAACCCCCCTTATTAAGGGGGGAGAACAAGGCAAAGCTTTTGTTTCATCTCCCTCTGACCAAGAGGAGGAAAAATCTTCTATTTCATCCCCCCCTTACCAAGGGGGGGAACGAGGGGAGGTAGAACCCGGAGCAATTTTGCAACGAGTGCTAGAAGAACATTACCAGTCTGCTGATTCAGTAGAAATTCCCACGGAAATTCTAGTGCAGCATGAATTGCCAGAAGCAGAGATGTTGGCAGAATATTTGAGCGAACGAAAAGGGCGTAAAGTTACCATTGTCGTTCCTCAGCGGCAAGTGAAAGCCGAACTGATTGAGATGGTGGAACGCAATGCCAGGTATGAACTAGAGCGTACCCAGCGATTTGCTGACCGCAACACTCAAGCAATGCAGGATTTGGCTGATATTCTTGACCTGCCAGACTTGCCCCATCGGATTGAAGGCTACGATATTTCTCACATTCAGGGTTCAAATGCTGTAGCGTCTCAGGTCGTGTTTATCGACGGTCAACCAGCTAAACAACATTATCGCCATTACAAGATTAAAAATCCAGAAGTGAGAGCAGGCCACTCCGATGACTTTGCTAGTCTTGCCGAAGTCATTCGTCGCCGTTTCCGTAAGTATGCAGTTAGCGAAGCGGAAGCGACGAAAGGAGCGTCAGACCCAAATTTACAACGAGTTGGCAATCCTGATTGGCCCGATTTGGTGATGATTGACGGTGGTAAAGGTCAATTATCATCCGTTGTTGAAGTCTTGCAGGACATGAATTTAATGGAAGACTTGCGCGTAGTGAGTTTAGCCAAGCAGCGAGAAGAAATCTTTCTCCCTGGTGAGTCGTCCCCATTACCAACAGAAGCCGAACAACCCGGTGTTCAACTCTTGCGGCGTCTGCGGGATGAAGCGCACCGATTTGCCGTGAGTTTCCACCGTCAGCAGAGGAGTGACAAGCTGCGTCGTTCCCGGTTAGATGAAATTCCTGGTTTAGGTTTCCATCGGCAAAAACAATTACTCGCGCATTTCCACTCGATTGACTATATTCGCGAGGCATCTCTTAAGCAGTTGGCTGAGGTTCCTGGGATTGGGCCGCGTTTGGCGCAAGAAATCTACGATTATTTTCATCCTTGATAGGGTGCATTACGCTCTTGGTGAGAGTACCTCATCTCTCACTTGATACCAAATCTGGGTTGACTACCCCTTTTTTTGAAACGAACCACAGAGCGCACAGAGGTTGCAGAGGAGATAAAGAGACATAGGAGTTTATAGATGCGGATTTGGTAGGAGTGGTGGTTGCTGGACTTGTCTGGAACTTACTACAGGGATAATCGTAAATTTGGAATCTCAATTGTGAACGTCGTCCAGCTTTGAAAGCTCATCACTTCAAGCTCGCCTTGGAGTCGGTTGACCAGTTTGCTAACCAATGCGAGTCCCAAACCAGTTCCACCCTGTTTCCAGATGTCATTTTCAGGAATGCGATAGAACGGGTCAAAAATTCGGGGGAGTTCTTCTGGGGGAATTTCAACTCCAGAATTACTCACGCTGATTTGAATGCAGCGTGTTGATGAGGTTTTTCCTAATTTAGCTTGGGCCGTAACCACAATTTCTTCGCCAGCAGGAGTGTATTTGCAGGCATTATTGATTAACTCTGATAGGATGCGGGTCAGAGTGGACAAATCTGAAACTAAGAGGGGCAAGTCTGGAGGCAGACTCACTTGCAAATTCTGCTGCTGAGTCTGAGCGCGAGATTGAAAACTCTCTACCAGGAGGAAAATCCAGTCGTGTAACTGAATGGGAGTTGGTGCTAGGAGGTAAGTGTCGGCGTCTATTGCTGATATATCTAGCCAATCGTTCGCCAATTGTAGTTCCAGGTTGGGCTGGTCTTCGAGAATCTTCCGGTAGCACTGTGGTGACTGAGAGTAGAAGTCCTGTCGCTCGTCGAGCATTTTGAGCAATCGGAGTTCCATTCTGAGTGATTGCTCTCGTTCGTAGCGCTGTAATGCCGTTTCAATCGCCACGTACAATTCTCGTTCTCGGACAGGTTTGAGGATGTAGCCGAAGGGTACGGTAACTTTGGCACGTTCCACGATGCTTGTGTTGGAATGCCCGGTGACAAAGATGACGGGAATCTGCAAGTCCTCCCAAATTTGCTGTGCGGCCGCGATGCCATCCATGTTGCCTTTGAGGTGGATATCCATCAGCACTAAATCGGGACGCAGGTGTGTTGCTTGTTCAATAGCTTTTTTTCCAGAAGCAGCAAGAGCCGGAACTTTATAGCCGAGAGATTGTAAAGTTTCTTTTAGGTGGATGCCGATGATTGTTTCATCTTCAACCACGAGGATTTGAATTGTTCTAGGAGAGTTTGCTGCGGATGGGTTAGTCATTGTGCTCATCTTTGATTCCCTGAATGTGTCATCCTAAGGTTCGCTCGCTCTATCATGAAGCTTGTCCAGTAGACCTCTTAGGAAAATAAGGCAGAAGGCATCCGTCTCAAACAGTAGGGTATAAATCTGGAGAAATTATGAAGAAAGCGATCGCGTTATCTAGAGCTGCGATACGAAGAGCCACACACATTTAATCATCGGGGAACTGCCAGCAGGAAATATGCTCGACATCAGAACTGCCGCAGCTACAGACAGCTGCAAAGGAAGAGTCTACCCATTCAGTACCGCAAGTGTGGCAGTGACAAAAAATGTTGTTGCGATTAGCAAGTTCAATTTTTGAGCGCCATTCGTGCAGTTCAGACATATCTTCTTCGGACAATGCTTCTGACATGCGATCGCCTCTACAATATTTTAGATGCAGCGCACTAGTAAGCTGTTTAACAGCTTTACATAATTTAGGACGGGAAAGATACCCATTTCAACCTAAATTTACTAATTATGAACTTTTCAGTTAAATGTGCTACAGATTACTCATTACTCAAACTATCTTTTCCTCAAAGCCGTTTTTGGAATGCTTAAAATAGCGGCGGTAGACAGCAGGGATAAGCCTGTGGCGAGGTAATGAATGACACTGGATTTGGGACGATTTTACCAAGCGTGCAACCTACCCCTCTGGATACGGGGAATCCTGAGGTGCGGAAGTACTACATGGATTTTTCCTCGGTGCGAGGTGGCAATACGATTTGGGAGTTGGGACGAACGATTACCCGTCTTTCACCGGATAAGCCCAGCTGCCAGTTGTTTACGGGACATAGTTGTGATTATCGAGGATTTATAGCGTTTAGCATTCAGCTATCAGCTATCAGCTTTTTTGCTTGCCTTGCTGAGCTTAGGTTTCACGCTTGTGTGCTGTACCTCATTCAATTGAGAAGCGCTATATTAAAGAAGCTGTACTCCTATTTTCCGTCAAAATCGAAAAGTTCGATTTCACCGACACCGGGATGAAATACATCTAACAACAACCAAGCTGATACTAGCAGTAGGATAATACCCGATGCTTTTTTCAAAGTCTGAGGTGAAAGCCAACGCGCCACTCCTCGTCCTAACAAAACAGCTAGTAAGCTTGTGGAAATGACAGCTAAAGTTGCAGAAATGTTGAATGTTAATAAATCCTCATGAAAATTAGCCCAAAACTATGATAGATTTTGGGCTAAATCTCAATTAATTAGTATTAGCATCCATGATACTTTCGTTTCCGAGGCT
>DATNPC010000290.1:0-10034 GCA_036703375.1 Allocoleopsis sp. | reverse complement strand
ATTCCATCAGTATCAACGGCTAAATCGAGATACTCACCCTTGTCTAAATAGAACCAGCTAATTTTGCGATCGAGGACTTGCCAGACGATATATTCCTTCACCCCATTACGGCGATAAGCTTGTTTTTTGGCATGAAGGTCGATCGCAACACTGCTAGCAGCAATTTCGACAACTAACTCTGGCGCACCTTCAATATAATCATCGTTGCTCAGTCGTGCTTGACCCCCTGCTTCTGGAGCAATCAGGAGTACAGCATCGGGTTGTGGTTCATTGTCGATATCCAGCCGCACTGTTGGTTCAACGCCCAACGCAATACCTGAAGTCATAGCTTCGTAGTTTCCTAGCCATGTCAGTATCCAACCATGAGGTTGGCCGTGGCTTTTGAAGCGCAGTGCAGCAGGCATGTAGACAATCCCTTCAATTAACTCAGCTTTTTTCAGGCTGGGCATGGCGTTGTAGCGGCGCTCAAATTCGTAACGGTTTAAGCGATCGCCATTTTCTAAGGGGGGAATTGTCCCATGCTGGGAAGGTGTTTTAACCATAACAGCCGCAGTTGGGGTAAACCTATGCTCATCCTACCGAAATTAGAGAAGGCAAGGGAATGAGCGATTACCCCTTACTAGCAAAGTTGATTGGATGAGCGATCGGCACTCTTAGGTTTCTAGATGTGCATTTCTCGATCGCAGTAGCTACATCTGTATGCCATCAAGATGAGCAGCTTCAGCAGAATCAGCTAGGAAACATAGGGCACGAAAACGCAAGCCGACGAGTTGCTCGTAGAACGGATTCAGTTTGCACAGAGGGGGAATATGCGCTATCTTGCGACCGAATAGCACGATATCTCGTTCAAAGGGACACTCTCCTGGAATTACGTTGCAGAGAAACTGAGCAAATTTCGGATCGTCAATTTCGATTCCATCAAGCCACTGGCGTAATGGCTTTAGAAGTAAATCGCCTGAAATATGAGGTAATTTTACGTATTGTCCTGATTGTAATTTTTCTTGATAAGTTATTACTAATTCCGTTAAACCATTTAATTGATCGTGTTCACAAATCATCTGTCAAAAGCTCCAAATTAGCTTATACCGGAGTGAAACAAGCAACTAATGGAAGCGCCCTTAAATCTGTCCCAGAAGCCAAGAGTAGAAATAAAAGTTTCCCTTCCAATAATTTCTCTGGCTTTGACAATACGTCACTGTCTCAGCTGGGTTTTATTTAGCTGTAAAAATCTTAGTCCCCAAAAGGGCATTCTTCGTGCAGCCAGGAATTATGGCGATGGCTGATTCTCAAGACTTGTGCATCGTATGCAAGTGTTTGCTCATTACCGATCGAGGCAATTGCTCTTTCCAGTAACGTGAAGTGCCAGTTGAATACTAGGTATAAATTCTGATGGCACTTCACTGAACCATTCAAACTTCTTTAAATATCCAGTGAGAGATTTTTATTAGTCATACCATTTTGATTGACCTTTGTAAGGTTCGTCTGTAAAGGGTTGTGGCCCTGTCATTGGATAGGAATCATGATTTGGACTAAAAACTTCTATCGCAGCTTCAGCAATATAGCCAATGGAGTCTTCTAGTTGTTGAATAAATGGCACCATTTTTAATCCTCTTGAACGGCATGTAATACATCGTATTGCGATTACTTATGAGTATAGAGTAGCGCTCTGTTATTAACGTGTCAATCTTATGTATTTCTTGTGGTAAACATTGAGAAACCTACACTTTTCAAATAGATTAAACTCTATATGAGTGCTTGTAATATCTGCTTTTTCGTCAAACCAAACTCAGATTTTTTGTAGAAACTATCAAGTTTTGGTGATATTTTTGCCAGGAGTACGTCAAACCCCGTTATCGTAAGCTAAAAAGATTATAAAAATTTACTAGATGTCAATTTTTGCTCTCAAAATCATGAAGGATTGTGAAGACTGAATCGCAGTGCAGCAGGCATGTAGACAATCCCTTCGATTAACTCAGCTTTTTTCAGGCTGGGCATGGCGCTGTAGCGGCGCTCAAATTCGTAAGAGAAGGCAGGGGAATGAGCGATGCGATAAGTTAATTGAAAGAGCGATCGCAAGCTTTGAACTGGTTGACTTTGTCTAGTTCTCGTCGATCAGCTGTCGGCATCAGGCTCGTGAGACTGTAGACTAGCGTTTGGGCATGCACAAGAATGACGTTCGCTGTTCTTGCTGATAGCTCAATTACTTCACGCCCTTTTTTGTCATCAACCAGTACAAGCCACAATCCTATCGTTTGTACGGCAGCAAGATTTAAGTCTACCTACCGTTTGTTTTTCAAAATCATATTTATCATTTCAAATCATGGCTCCTCTGCCCGATTACCGTCCTAAACAACTTTCACTCGGTCCGTTGGAAGCAGAAATCTTAAATATCGTCTGGGAACTTGGCTGTGCCACTGTTAAGGATGTCCACGACCGGATTTTGGCTGACCCTGACCGGGAATTAGCCTATACTTCTGTAACTACAGTGCTGCGTCGCCTCACCCAAAAAGGTTGGCTAACATGCGATCGCGAAGGACGCGCTTTTTCCTGGAAGCCATTGGTGTCTCGCGAAGAAGCACAGGTACTCAAAGCTCACGATCGCCTCAATCGCTTTCTTGCCGTTAGTAACCCAGACGTGGTGGCGGCGTTTGCCGATAGTTTGGATGCGGCCAGTGTAGAGCAGATTAACGCGATCGCACTTCGGCTGCAAGCTGCTCGTCAAGCGAGAGAGGAGCAAGGGTAATGCATCTGATCATGATTTTGACGGCGTTGAGCTTAGCTTTGTCGATCAGATGCCATTGGTCTAATCCCACAGGTACCTGGACAGAACGCTGGCAGCGATCGCTTTTGTCATTCCTCTTGCCTCCCTTACTATTACTGATGACGGCCTTTGCAGTGTTATGCATGGGACCGCAAGGACAGATGATTGGTCTGCATGCCGATTGGTTTAGCCATTGTCTAGTTCTGGGTTCTGTCGGTTTTGCGATCGGTTTTGGCTTGAAGTTAGCGGTTGAGGGCTGGCAATCTCTGCGGCAAATTCGCACGTATCCTCAAATTGATTTAGATGGTCAATCCGCTCGTCTGCTCGATAGTCCAACGCTTTACAGCGCCCAGATTGGCTTTTGGCAACCCGAACTGATTGTCAGTCAGGGGCTGCTAGACACATTAAAACCCGAGCATCTGCAAGCTGTCTTAGTTCACGAGCAAGCTCATCACTATTATCGAGATACGTTTTGGTTTTTCTGGCTGGGCTGGTTGCGCCGAATCACCGCTTGGTTGCCGAATACAGAAGCCTTATGGCAGGAACTTTTAGTGCTACGAGAAATCCGGGCCGATCGCTGGGCCGCAAGTCGTGTTGATGCCTTGCTAGTTGCAGAATCCCTACTACTCGTTGTCAGCGCCCCCATGATGGCGTCGGAAAGTTTCAGCGCAGCTTTTAGCCGAGCGACTCCAATCAATCGTTTACAAGAAAGGATTGATGCGCTGTTGGGAGAACCAGAATCTCTAACTCCAGCGAGTTCCTGGACTTGGAGTTGGATTCTCTTAGCGTTACTACCTCTGATTGCTGTACCGTTCCATAGTTGAAAGTCTCCTTTCACCCTGGAGTGAATCCTCACAGGTTCAGAGACTTTAGAGGTTGTGGCGCGATAAATGATTAAGATAGATAGATTGATGTAAGGTATCGTGACACAAAGCTGGTTTTGTCTTACGCTATCTTGTACACAACTTGGATCTGATTAGCCTTTGGGAAACTACCTAAGACTAAAAACGAGTCACTCGGCTCTTAAATTTGATTGGAGACACCGTTTTCCCACACACAGGAGAGCTGGTCTCTACTCACGGTTAATGCTAGTTCCCCCAAAAACTTAAACATTTTCGCTGACACCCACTTACTCCATTTAAAGCGATCGAGGAAACATTGAGATGAGCTTGGGCGACCAAAGCATAATCCCGGAAATTCTCAAAAAGTACGAAAGTGACTTGTTGCAGGATTGGATATCCGAGCAACTATCAACGGGGAACCGCAAAAGCCTCAATAAAGAAACAGAACTGCGCGAAGAGTGTAGAGAATTTCTGGAGTTATTGAGTAAAGCAGTACGAGGCAGTAATCTAACAGACATCCAAGCTCCTGAGTGGAGGGATGTGCGAGAGATGCTCGCCAGTATTTCCCGCGCCAGAAGTTTAAAAGGCTTCACGCCCACAGAAACGGCAACCTTTGTTTTCTCGTTTAAGCAACCCCTGTTCAGTCGCTTACGCCAAGAACTCTCACACGATGCGATAGCCCTTGGTCAAGAGATTTGGTTAGGGACGACTTTGCTAGATCAGCTAGGGCTCTGGACAACTGAGAGCTATCAGACAGCCCGTGACGAAGTGATTATGCGTCAGCAAGAGGAGTTGCTAGAACTTTCAACGCCCGTCGTGAAGTTGTGGGAGGGTATCTTAGCTTTACCAATCATTGGTACGCTCGATAGCGGTCGGACTCAGGTGATGATGGAGTCCCTGTTGCAGAAGATTGTCGAGACGGGTTCGGATGTTGCCATTATTGACATTACCGGAGTGCCAACAGTCGATACCCTAACCGCTCAGCACTTGCTCAAAACGGTAACCGCCGCTCGTCTGATGGGTGCTGAATGCATCATTAGCGGTATTCGTCCCCAAATTGCCCAAACGATTGTCTATTTGGGAGTGGATCTAGCGGATGTCACGACCAAGGCAACGTTAGCGGATGCGTTTTCTCTAGCGTTAAAACGCACGGGTGTGACAATTAGCCGATCGCAAACACGATAAGGAGTGCAAGGAGCAATGGAAAGCATCCCCATCCTGCAAATGGGCGAATTCCTCTTAGTCACGATTCAAGTCGATATGCACGATCGCCTTGCGATGGCGTTGCAGGATGATTTGACGAACCGGATTACCCAAACCAATGCCCGTGGCGTACTGATTGATATTTCATCTTTAGAAATCGTTGATTCTTTTATTGGGCGAATCCTGGGAAACATTGCCAAAATGTCGCGGGTACTCGATGCTCAAACCGTAGTCGTAGGAATGCAGCCAGCCGTCGCGATTACATTAGTCGAACTCGGTCTTTCCCTACAAGGGATTCGCACCGCCTTGAACGTTGAGAAGGGTATGGCGCTTCTACGGGCATCCCTAGAGACAGCTCCAAGTGAGAGTGCAAATGGATATGCTTCAGGCTGAAACCATGAGCATTCAATCCTCCGCCGATGTGGTTTTGGTTCGACAATCCGTGCGTCAGTTTGCCGTTAAACAAGGCTTTAGTTTAGTAGACCAAACCAAAATTGTCACGGCAGCTAGCGAGTTAGCCCGTAACACCTTGGACTATGGCGGGGGAGGAACGGTAAAACTGGAAGCCCTCCAAGACGGAATGCGTCGGGGTTTGCGACTGACGTTTGAAGACGAAGGGCCAGGCATTCCGGATATTGAGCTAGCGTTAAAAGATGGCTATACCACCGGAAGCGGTCTGGGTATGGGCTTAAGCGGTACGAAACGACTCGTCAATGAGTTTAGTATCGTTTCCCATGTTGGCAAAGGCACCTGCGTCACGATCACCAAGTGGAAGTAATATCTGCTCTCGGTCAATCAAAAATTTCACCACGTTCCCGTTATCCTGTTTCCTACTCTCCCCCACGAACTGAATGAATCACTCCATTGCCTTACCCATTTTAGAGTCGAGTCAAGCGGGTGAAGCACGACGCAGGGCAGTTGCTTTTGCGAGTCGTCTCGGCTTTAACGAGACTGAACGAGGCAAAGTGGCGCTGGTCGTGACCGAAGTGGCGAATAACTTAGTTCGGCACGCGCAAGACGGCGTGCTGCTACTCCAAGCTTTAGAACAAAACGGCATTGCGGGGGTCGAAATCTTATCTCTGGATAAAGGGCCTGGCATCAACAATCTGAATGAGTGCTTGCGGGATGGGTTTTCCACGCGCGGAACTCCGGGAAATGGATTGGGCGCTATCGATCGCCTTTCCACGTTGTTTGATATTCATTCAGTTCCCAGCGTGGGGACAGCTATACTCTCTCGCTGTTGGGCTAGCCCTTTACCCCAAGAGCGACCTCAAGAGCATCTGAATCTGGGTGCGGTGTGTCTCCCGAAAACGGGTGAGGAGGTTTCGGGCGATACTTGGGCAATCGCTCAAAGCGATCGCGTCCACCTGCTCTTAGTCGCTGACGGATTGGGTCACGGCCCCCTAGCGGCCCAAGCCTCATTAGCCGCGGTGAGGGTATTTCGGGAAAATGCTCATCGTAGTCCCAAAGCCATTATGGAAGCGGCTCATGCGGCATTGCGAAGTACGCGAGGGGCGGCTGTTGCGATTGCCGCGATCGATCTGGAACGCCAAATCCTGCACTTTGCCGGAGTCGGCAACATTGCTGGCACCATAATCAATCCCGCAGGAAACTCTAACTTAGTTTCCCACAATGGTACCGTTGGACATGAAGTTCGCAAAATCCAGGAATTCACCTATCCCTGGCCGCGAGGCGGGCTTTTAGTAATGCACTCGGATGGATTAAAAAGCCAGTGGCGCTTGGAGCGTTACCCCGGACTGCTTGCCAAACATCCCAGTTTGAGTGCTGGAGTATTGTACCGGGACTTTAACCGGGGGCGCGATGATGTCACTGTAGTCGTTGCTAGAGAGGAAGCGGCGCGATGAGAATAACCATCCTCACCATTGAAATTCGCTACGAACAAGACGTGGTGCTGACCCGACAACGGGCGCGACAAATCTCACAACTATTAGGGTTTGATGCTCAAGACCAGACGCGCATTGCTACAGCTGTCTCGGAAATCGCTCGTAATGCGTTCCAGTATGCTCGCGGTGGGAAAGTTGAATTTTGGGTGGAAGGAGAATCCCCTCAAACCTTACTGATCTGCATTCGCGACAAGGGACCGGGTATCCCGCATCTCCAGGATATTTTAAACGGAAAGTATACCTCAACCACGGGAATGGGGGTCGGCATCACGGGTAGCCGACGGCTGATGGATCGATTTCATATCGAGTCTTCGCTGGGACACGGAACAACCGTATTGCTGGGAAAAACCTTGCCCAAGCGGAGCGTGAAGGTAACAGCAGAACGTTTGGTAGAGATTACCGATGAGTTAGTCAAACGAACGCCTGAAAATCCCTATGAGGAAATCCAGCAGCAGAACCAAGAACTCATTCGCGCTCTAGAAGAACTCCGAAAGCGCGAAGAACAACTCACTCAGCTCAACCGCGAATTAGAAGACACGAATCGAGGTGTTGTCGCCCTGTATGCCGAACTCGATGAGAAAGCGGAATCCTTGCAAAAAGCCAACGAACTCAAGACCCGATTTCTCTCCAACATGAGCCATGAGTTTCGCACCCCGCTCAACTCGATTATGTCGCTCTCTCGCCTGCTGTTGGATCGGATGGATGGCGACTTAACCGCCGAACAAGAAAAGCAAGTCACGTTTATCCGCCAATCGGCTGAAGGTCTTTCAGATTTAGTCAACGATTTATTAGACCTGGCAAAGGTGGAGGCGGGAAAAGTTGAGATTCGTCCCAATCGGTTTGAAGTGAGCGAACTATTTGGGACGTTGCGGGGCATGCTGCGCCCCCTTCTCGCCCATAACTCCTCGATTTCTCTCATCTTTGACGAACCAGTCGGCATTCCTACTCTCTATACCGATGAGGGCAAGGTTGCCCAAATCCTGAGAAACTTTATCTCGAATGCCCTCAAGTTCACTCAAAACGGTGAGGTGCGGATTAGTGCCGTCGGGAACGGCGAGACAGTGACCTTGTTGGTCGCTGACACGGGGATTGGGATTGCACCGGAGGATCGGGAACGAGTTTTTGAGGACTTTATCCAGATTGAATCTGCCCTGCAACAAACGCTAAAAGGAACCGGGCTAGGATTGCCTCTGTCTCGCCGACTGGCAGAGTTATTAGGTGGATGTGTAGGGGTTACGAGTCAAGTCGGGTTTGGCTCTACGTTTTTTGCCACTATCCCGATTGTTTATCCCAGAGTTACTCCAGAAACGCCAATACCACCCGTTGATTGGTCGTTAGACCCCGTTCGAGTTCCAGTACTCGTTGTCGAAGATAATGCCGAAACGCTGTTTACTTACGAAAAGTATTTGGAACACTCGAATTATCAAATGATTCCGGCGCGATCGCTAGAGCAAGCCAAACAGGTGCTGGAGAGGGTACAGCCGATCGCGGTTATCCTCGATATTTTGCTCAAAGGGCAGAATACTTGGTCGTTTCTCAAGGAATTGAAGGAGAATCCTGCCACCCAGACGATTCCGATTTTGGTTGCGACTGTAATCGATAACGAGAAGCAAGCGATCGCATTAGGAGCCGATGCTTTCTTAATTAAGCCTGTAGATAGATTATCGCTTCTGAACAAACTCAATACGCTGGTGAAGCGAGAAAAACCGCAAACGCTCCTGATTATTGATGATGACTTGGTAGATCGATACTTGTTTAAGCAACTTTTAGGCAAGACTAACCTCACGCTCGTTGAAGCTGCCGATGGACGAGAAGGGATTCGTATCGCTAGACGCGAAAATCCAGCTTGTATCGTGCTCGATTTAGTTATGCCCGGAATGAGCGGCATTGACGTTCTTAACCAGCTCAAAAGCGATCCGGCAACTCGCCATATTCCCGTGATCGTTAATACCTCAAAGCAGCTTGACCAAAACGAGCAAAAGTATCTGACCGATCGCACAATTGCGATACTCTCTAAAGAGAGTCCATCTCAAACCGTGGGGCTAGGCGAAGCCAGGGCAAAACCGCTCGCTCAACTGAGAGAAGCACTCACTTCAGCTGGGCTAATCCTAGAGACTTGCGAGAAAGGTCATTTGAATTATGAACGGTGAATTATGAAGGATGAACTTTCCCTAGAAACCCATCTAGGGACTTCAAAAGCATTATGTTATTCGCCGTTATCTCTTGAATTCATCATTCATAATTTATAGTTCATAATTTTTGCGGTCATGCCTAAGCATCCACCCACAACTATCTTGCATGTAGACGATAACGCCGCCAACCGCTATGTCGTCAATCGCATCCTGAGAAATGCTGGGTTTGATGTGGAGGAGGCTGCGACGGGTGAAGCGGGGTTGCAAGCCGTAGATCGAGTTAGACCCGACTTGATTATCCTGGACGTGAGACTGCCCGATGTTAATGGATTCGAGATTGCTGGGCGACTCAAAGGCAATCCAGCCACGACCTCTATTCCGATTCTGCTGCTCTCCGCCAGTTTGACCGAAAGTAAGGACAAGGCAGAAGGATTAGAGAGTGGGGCAGACGGTTACTTAATTCAGCCGGTAGAGGCGATTGAGCTGATTGCAACGGTCAAAGCTTTATTGCGAATGCGGCAGGCTGAGGAGTCCGCAATTACCTTGGCAAATCAGTGGCAAACCACATTCGATGCGATGAATGATGGAGTTTGCCTGCTCGACTGGGAAGGCAGAGTCCTGCGGTGCAATCGGGCAATGACCCAGTTTTTGGGCAAGTCGTATAGCGAAGTTCATGGCTGTCTGCATCAGGAGTTGATGCAATCGAGGCTGGGTGGTACTGAAGTCTTTCTCTTTTCTCGCATTCAAGAAACTCGTCAACGGGAAAGCAGAGACCTTCAGATCGATAATCGATGGTTTTCTGCCTCGGCAGACCCTATCTTTAATCGCGATGGAGCGTTTATCGGTGCCGTTTATATCGTGACTGATATCACGGCTCGCAGACGGGTAGAGAAAGCACTGCGAACCAGTGAAGAACGTTTCCGCCTCCTGTTAGACAATATGGAAGACTACGCCATTTTCTTCCTCGATCCTCACGGACTGATCAACGGATGGAGTACTGGGGCAGAACGCCTCTTAGGCTATCAGGAAGCAGAAATTCTCACCAAGCCCAGTTCTATCTTGTTTCTACCTGAAGATCGCGATCGCGGCGAAGATCGACGAGAACTGGACGAGGCATTAACAGTTGGTCGAGCGGAGGATGAACGCTGGCACATCCGCAAGGATAGTTCCCGGTTCTGGGCAAGTGGCATCG
>DATNPC010000289.1:0-6367 GCA_036703375.1 Allocoleopsis sp. | reverse complement strand
ATAGCCCCTTAGCAAGGGGGGCTGGGGGGGTGACCACTGACGACTGACAACTCACCGACGGGTAGAATAGGCGTTCAGGTCGATGCCACCATCCTGGCGTGTCAAGTAGAGGGTGATCGGGCTTGCGCCCAGATGCTAAATCGCGTAACATCCGGGCAATTGCCGTGGGTCGGGGTCGTGGACTACGCAGATCGAACACCCCTGGCTCGTAGTAACCATCAGCGCGAGTCACTAAACTATTCCAGTCGTAGGCACCGAGGAGAGACCAAGCTGTGACAGCACGCACATCGACGCCCTCGTCCCGTAAAGCAACTGCCCCGTCCCAAACTTCCTTCAACCAGCGCAGTTGCTCTTCACGGGTGCAGCCGAGGTGTACTTCGGTCACAGCCAGTGGAAGCTTGTAACGTTCCCATGCTTCTTGCAGAAGTGCGCGTGGTCCTGCTGTCCCCTCAGCACAGACACGTACTGCTTCTACGTCTGCGTAGTTGTGTTTGCCATTGCCGCCATGTGACGAAATCGGGTAGCGTTCTGTGCGCTCATCCAGGAAGCGCTCGCTTGTCAGGTAGTGGTTAATCCCGATTACATCTGGTGGACAGAAAGCATCTAAGAACGACTCCAGTTCGCCCTCACTAATGCCCAGCCATCGCAGGTAACTCCACATCGGATGGTCAGGGTTCACACGACCAGACAGCAAATCGAAGCTCAACCAGCGGCGCTCGTTCTCAAACTCTGCTTGATAGGCAAGTAGCGGCGTACTGTGAGTTTTCCCCAAATCCTCCGTCTGCACTAACTGCGCGGCGGGGTTTACCTTACGAATTACCCGCATTGAGAGTACAGTGGCGCGACACTCGGTAAGCAAAGCACGGGCGAAGGTTTGTCCATCCCGTCCGTGAGGATACCAGTGACCGTACATTCCGCTAAATCGCGCTGTGGTCAGTGGTTCGTTGACGGGAGTGTAACTGTCTACCCACGGATAGCGCTCTGCAACCGCACGGGCAAACTCGGCTAGTTGATCGGGGAAGGCTGGATCGATCAGGCTAGTATAACGGGGACCGCTGCCGTGGTGAACCAGCCCGACAATTGGACGGATACCCAGTTCGCGCAAACGCCCCAGTCGATCATCCGCCCATGACCAGTCAGCGCTCATCTCACCATCGGGTGCTGTACGCTCCCACAGCACCGGGTAACGGATAGCACTTACCCCAAGTTCTGCAAATAAGTCGAGGTCTTCCAGGCGTGAGGCGTGACCGTTACGCTCTAGCTGGTCGAAATACTGGTCGCCGACGCGGTTAACTGTGCATTCGACCCCAGCCCACACCTCTAGAGGTGGGTTAATAATTGGCTCTCTCTTCATTAGATTAGATTGATGTCCTGGTACAGGGGTTGCCTACTCGTTAAATGGGTATAGATGCACCCTGTAATGATTCAATGCTCAAGCAAATTCTTCGCTCAAAAGGAAAGCCTGTGCTGCGATGAAGAGTAACGGTACGAGAATAGGAGGTAATCCCCCCAGCCAACGTATAAAAGACGTGTCGTTCATCGTAGGAAAATGCTCAATTGTATCGTCTTTGGGATAAGTCTCGAATGACTCGCGCAACTGCGCTATATGGTGCAGGGCGCTAATAACGCTCAGATAAACAATGATGCTCAATATCAGCGACAGAACCGGAAGAAGCCAGATCGGAGACGATTGCAACTCGCCCCGATCTGTTATCCTGTCCTACGAAAGCCCTCCCGCAGCTCCTACTTGCTGGTTGGCACTAATCTGTTTGTAAACAGTGAGTGCTTGAGCCACGCATTGATCCATGTTGTAGTACTTATAAGTGGCTAACCGTCCCACAAAATACACCCCTGGCGTTGCATCAGCTAGCGTCTTGTATTTCTTGTAAATCTCGGCGTTCTCTTGACGCGGCACGGGGTAGTAAGGGTCGCCCTCGGCACGGGGGAATTCGTAGACGATGCTCGTTTTGGAGTGTTCCTGTCCCGTTAGGTACTTGAACTCTGTAATCCGGGTGTACAGGTGTTCGTTCGGATAGTTCACGACTGGCGCTGGCTGAAACACTTGCTTGTTGTGGGTTTCGTGCTTGAACTCCAGCGATCGATAAGGCAGCTTGCCATAGCGCATATCGAAGTATTCATCGACTGGCCCGCTATAGACCATCTCGCGGCAGGGGATATCTTTCTGAATTTCACGATAATCCGTGTTGAGCATCACCTTGATGTTCGGGTGGTTCAACATGTTCTCAAACATCCGCGTGAAGCCATGCAACGGCATCGCCTGGTAGGTATCGGTGAAATAGCGATCGTCGCGGTTTGTACGGGTGGGGATACGGGAGATGACTGATTTATCGAGTTCAGATGGGTCAAGCCCCCATTGCTTGCGCGTGTAGTTACGGAAGAATTTCTCGTAGAGTTCCCGCCCGACTTTGCTCACAACCACATCCTCTGAAGTGCGGATGTATTCTTTGGGTTCAGCAATTGATGCATAGAACTCTGGAATCTGGAAGGAGGTGAGGTTCAGCCCGTAGAGTTTGTTGATGGTGTCGAGGTTGATAGGAATGGGAAGGAGTTGTCCGTCTACGCTGGCAAGAACCCGGTGTTCGTAGGAGCGCCATTCGGTAAAGCGTGAGAGATAGTCAAAGACTTCCCGCGAGTTGGTATGAAAGATGTGGGGTCCATATTTGTGGACAAGGATGCCTGAATCGTCATAATGATCGTAAGCGTTACCGCCGATGTGGTTGCGCTTATCCACAACCAGGACCTTCTTCCCCAACTGACTGGCAATGCGTTCTGCAATTACACTGCCAGAGAATCCTGCCCCAACAACCAGATAATCGAACGCGAAGTCTCTGGTAACGATGCTAGGAGGTTCGTTGAGGTCGATGATTTCACGGATCTTTCCGTTTGTCGAAGGAGACAGGGCAGCAATGCTCTTTTCAAGCCGCGTTCCTAATGCAGACTCAATCAGTTGCGTCATCGAATTCCAAGTGCGATCCCAAGAAACCTGCTCCAAGAAGGCATCAACGCGAGCAAGCCATCCTGATGCTGGGGTATCCTCACACATCGCTGCTTCAGCAGCCGCAACAAACTCTGCAACTGTGTCTGCAATCCGCACCAAGCGTTCCTGCCCGTAGGGACGAACGACATCTCGAATTGAAGTAGACACTACAGGCTTACCTGCGGCGAGGTACTCTGGCGTTTTGGTCGGGCTAATGAAGTGGGTTGACTCGTTGCGTGCAAACGGCAGCATCGCCAAGTCCCAGCCGGAAAGATAAGCAGGCAGTTCTTTATAGTCTTTACCACCGAGATAATGAATGTTCTCGCGGCGCGCCAAGCTTGCTGGGTCGATTTTAACCACTGGCCCAATCATGACCAAATGCCAGTCTGGTCGTGCTTTAGCAATCCCTTCAAGCAATTCGAGATCCATCCGTTCGTCGATTACTCCACAGAATCCAATGCGGGGATGGGGAATGTTCGCTTGGTCAGCTGGCTCTTCTGTCAGAGTTCTTGCCTGTGCGAAATGCGGCACGTCTACACTACTGGGAAATGCATAGACATTTTCATGCTGGTTGCGCTTGGCTTCGTAAAGGCTCTGTCCGCCGGTAAATACTAAGTCTGCACGGCTAAATAATTCAGCCTCGCGTTCTCTCAGCATAGGAGACGCTCCCTTAAACGCAGACAGCTCATCCATGCAATCGTACACAAGTGCCAGGGGTTCTAAGTGGCGTGTAAAAGCCCTAGCCATTGGTGTGTAGTACCAACAGATGTACTTGCTAATCTCATGTTCGGCAAACAGAGCATCGAGCAGTACCTGTTGAGCAGCGTTTGCCGCCTCCTCGCTCAGTCCCTCTTGCAAATGGGGCACCACAACCCAGACTCCACTGTCGTGTCTGGTGACATCCAGCCAGCCAACTTCCCCTATAGCCTTGGCAGTTTCGGGAGGTATAGAGGTATCGGAGCTAACAATTGGCTCTTCAATAAAAAACACCCGCCGTCCTTGTGCAAAACGAGTCAAAAGATGTTGAGGTCTTTGAAATACGAAATTCCAACGCAAATGGGACAAGCAAACGAGATCGGGAGCATCTTTTAACGTATCGGAACGATGAAAGTCTTTGTTAGATAAGTGTAGAAATGAAGATTCTTGTGTTTCTGAATTAGATGTACGTGTAGAGGATATATTTTTCTTCAAACTACTCGATTTGTATTGTATCTCTTGCTTCCGTTTACGTATCTGTGGCGAAACGTTATCGCTGACATCGCCGTTCTTGATTTGACCGTTATTCTGGGACATGAAATCCTTCATAAATTTGTTGCTGCAAACTTGAAGTTTTTAAGACTATAAGAATGGCTATGGCTGTTTATTCCGGAATCTAAAAACAATAGCCGGAGACGAGTTTTTATTGATTAACTAGCTACACAGGGACGAATAACTTGAGGATAAAAAACAAGGGATTTTGGGCTATTTTTTAAGCAAGCTATGCGAATGCATAATGTATGGTTAAAGTCCCAAAAATCGTTATTCTACTTACCCTGTAAAAACTTCCACTGCTGTTTGCCTTTCTTAAATTTCACCGATCGCTTTCAACAACAATAGCTGTTACTACTCCACTTCACGTCTATCTCAGGAGTAGAAGTCTTTATCTCTAAAGAATTAAGGAACTATTAAATTAACTTGTAATCGTAAATACTAAGTAAATATTACAGAATAGATTATAATACCTAGTCCCAGTTTCAACCGGGGCAGAATCAAACCTGAAATTGTTGAAGTTGTAGCTAGAAACTTTGAGACTTGACCAGATTTAGCTATCAAACGAAATGTAGTTGAGTGCAAGAAAACAGAAGGCAGGAGGTAGAAGGCTCTTAAGCTGTTAAGCAGTTAATTGACTGGTTGATGCTGACGGGAGACTGGGTGACAGGGAGACGGGGAGAGGGATTGATGGTTTTGGTTTTTACCAAAATCTAAAACTATGCGATTTAAATGCACATCAGCTTACACTCAGTTTTTTCAGCTTATTCAACTGGATGTTATTTCTGCCACGTTGTCCTAGTAAGCGAACGACTGATAAACCTCAACCTCGGGTTTGTCCTCAAGGGATTCGACAATCGGATTGAAGCGTAACAAGTGGCGGGCGCGTTCTGAAAGTGTATCCAGGGTTACACGGGGTATGTGAATTGACACTTCAGGACGAAACAGCCAGCGGCGACTATAGCCAATTACAACCATCGGGCGCGGCGTTGGCGTATGATTGGGGGTGCCTCGATGCAGACCTCGTACATCGCGGATCATCACGTCGCCCAGTTGCATCGTGATGGGTTCTAATTGGATTTCACCTGACTCCATGCGGCGCAGTCCTTCCTCCTTCGACATCATGTGCGTACCGCGTGTAGTCTCAAACGGGCCGTTTTCAAGAGTTACATCCACAAGGGGAAAGTTTACGGCAAGCTGGAAGGGCGGTGTCTCCATACCCGTTTCAGGGAACAGTGGCGGCGCATCCCGATGCACGTCTTGATAGTCAGACCCTAGCAACGGTGTGTCTGTCGCTAGCTGACACATCACCATATCTTCGCCTACTAATAGCTTAGCGATCGCCAAAATATCCTCATCTTCGTAGATACTGGGATCGGCAAAGGGTACCGTGAAGGGCAGAGTAACATAATAGCGGTTTGGTCCTCGATTTCGCAGCTTGCCTTCGCGATCGATGTGTTCTTTTAGTAAAGGCGCAAAAGCCTCACGCCAAACATTGAGTGTTGCCGGGGAGAAGTGATTGGGCAACACGCAATAGCCATCGTTCAGAACCGCTTGAGCGAACGATTCGATTTGTTGGTTGTTATAGCGGTTGGTCATCATTTCTCGATCTTAGACATTAAGCACAGCTTTGTGGCGATTGTCAAGGCTTAATTCGTCGCATGACGCACAAATGAATGCTGACTTACCTGCAAAAACGCCAAGCCGACTTTTCGCATTGGACCCTTAGCAACAAATTTCACCATTGGCACAACTCAATGCATAGGCTCGGGTGCATAAGGTCTGGAGTTCCAGAAATAGAGACGCTTGGATCTTATCCATTAAAAGTTAAGAAACACAGGAAATAATTCATGAAAGCATCAACCTTGCTCAAAACCTTCACAGGATTAGCTTGTTCTTTAGCTCTCGGAGGCTTTTTGAGTAGCTCCGCTTTATCTTTCAGTACTTCTTTAAACCCTGATTCCTCCAAATCCAATCTCACAAATTCTTCGGAAAAATCCCCGAACACAACCCCTAATGGAAAACAAGCAATCCCCCGGCCTAGGGCGTGTCATCAATTGAGCCAGATAACGACAGCAGCAAGATAAATTGCCCCTAAAAAATTCTTTGCCCGTTTATCGT
>DATNPC010000288.1:0-4488 GCA_036703375.1 Allocoleopsis sp. | reverse complement strand
ATTCCATCCAAGTGAGAATTGCTATGGAACTACAGTGCTACTCGGCAACAGGTACCAGCATCGAGTCCGTTGAACGCACCCTCATCTTGCCTTGTGCCAGTGCTGCTCGCAACTGACGCCCAGTTTTCCATGCATGAAACTTGGCGACGTTCCAACGAGGATTCGCGGGGTATCCGGCAAACCCAGACCTCAGTGCTGGATGGTTGGTGCTTGGAATTAAGGTATTGACCAATACATCCTCTGTGAGATCGACCACCATGCAGTTGCGATCCTTGAGTGTTGTGTTCACAACCTTCACCCCCTTACTCTCGTTTGCAGCACATTTTGTTAATAATTCCTACCCACTATCTTATTACAAATTGTTAAAATTCTGAATCTTTCGTTAACAATACGTCCGTGGGTCAAGCAGGGGGTGGAGAAGGCAACCTCAATGGAACACAGCCGTGTCTGTGAATGGAGTGGCAAGCTAGCTTTGGCTAAATTTATGGGTTACTTGGGGCTAACTGTACAATCATCTCCCCAACCTGAATATTGAGCGATCGCAAATTAGGATTGGTGGAGGAAAATTTACGTTCGCCCACAACTGCCTTAAAGTCTTCCGGCGATTTCTGAGGAGCATCCGGTGCTGTTTGCAAACGCAAAACCAGCATATCCTTGTACCGAGCTAACGGAGTTCCGGCTAATACGATGGTGCCGCCGTAGTCCCAAGCAAATCCATAAAATTCAAACTCACCCAACTTTTGTTGCAATTGAGCCAAGGGAGTACCGACTCCAATGCCTTCGGGAGTTCGCCAAGCCGTACCGAAGTTACGAATCGCTACAGCCTTAGTGCGGCTAGCATCAGACCAAACAACGCTGAACGATTGCTCTATCCCCAAGTCCACGCGGGTGCCTGGTTCTGTAAATCCCTCACCAATGGCAACATCTTGGTCCGTCAGACGTGCTTCCCCAAACAGTTTGACCAAATCTTGACGAGCCGTTTTGCGAGTAACCGGCCCAACTCGTTCTCCAGGAATCACTGTAGTATCTGAGAGAGGGTCAGGTTTGGTCGTTTGAGAAACTTGTACTGGAGCAGCACGAGAAGAGTCAGTAGAGGAGGCTGCCTGGTTAGATGCCAGTTTGGTATTCGAGCATCCTAGCAATAGAACTAAGGCAGCGATCGGTAAATTGTTGATGAATTTAGACATGTTATACGCCTCAAGCTTGCCAGAAATGGCAATAGCACCGGCCGCAAGCAAATCGCTGATTGAGCAGCCGGTGTTTGAATGATTAGGAGTAATGACGAGTTCTTCGCCAGAAAAGTTTTCTGGGGTTGATCGCAGGTTCGTTTTGTGCTGAAGCGATTGTGCCTAAAACGTTCTATCGCGTCCAAGTGCGATCGCGTTTCTCCTCAACTCGATCGTTGAGAAGTTATCTCCTTGCAATCCCTAGATGAAAAGCTAAAATTCCAAAATTATTCTAGTCTTTTTCTCGGGAACAATTCTCTATTTGATTTTGTCAGCTATTGAAGGTAGATAATACGCCACTACAAGCACTGCTATGCCAAAAAAAATATTGATAGACATTGCTCCATAAAATGTCACGAACCACCCCAACATACCAACATAATTCCCTAAGTAACCAATTGTCCTCCATTTCTTCGACCATTGCCTAGGCAATAGATCGAACACCAGAATATCTGTACCGTACCCCAAAATGACTAGGGCTATCCCAGCGACAAAAAAAATATTCATTTCATCTGTTCAATAGAGTTTAAGCGGCTCTTTTAATGTGTCACAAGAAAGCCGCGTAGTTTAAGGATAGCCAGATAGGATGGAGTTAGCCTTCAGAAAAACTACGGAACTCAAGATTGATAGTTCTCCCAAGGATTAAGTTTAAGTTGTTACGATGAAGGGTTCAAAATTAACAATATAAAGGAATTATTAATAAGGCAGACGAGCTTGCCGCTACCTTCGGTTAAAACGTAAGCACAAGGCTTTCCTCTGAAATGACAGTCAATTTTGTCCAGGCGCGATCGCATGGAACCCGTCACCGCGATCGGCTATCAGTAACTCAGTTGTAGATGGAGATTCAACTTCACCTCAAGCCTGCCACCTATGTGGAGAGGTGAGGGACTTTCGCTCGCGCAACTAAACGAGCCGCAATCAACGGGTCACTACTCGCTGTTATTGCCCCCAACAGCCTCGATCGGTCTTTGAATAACTTTATCAAACATTCATCTGAGTTCCCATTTTTCCTGAAAACTGCTTTACATAACTTTAGAAAGCTCTATATAATTAGCGAGTCGGTGCGTTTTCGTTAAGTTTATATAAGAGGTATGTCAACCTTTTAAGGAACGTAGCACGAGAGAGCTAACTCAGCACCAGAGATTCAGCCGATACTTAGCTCAAATGAAAGCCACCGCATTTTTCGTTGATGTCAAAGACTGAACCTCCTTTAGCAACTGAAACAGGCAAGGGCGAATGAAGATGCAGTGGAAGAAGATATGGGTAAAAACCACTATTTGGCTGGTAACTGAGATAATCTTGAACCTGCTGGGACTTGATAACCTTGCTGACTATAGCGAATTTCTCTTCGAGAAAGAAGTTGCGATCGACAAGCACCCACCACAGATGGCAGTTGTGTTTCCAGCTCATCGCCCTCGGCTTAATTACAATATCCCCGATCGCTTCACCCTTGTCCTAAACGCTTAACAGCTCAGTGTGCCGCCGCTATAGGGCAGGCAAGATGCCCATTCCACAACGAAGACTATTAAGACTATCTCTTCTGTTCCTATTGGGATGTATCCCTACCAGTCGCTTCGCGATCGCTTTCTGCTATTGCTTTAAGTATTAATACAGAAGACTCTTACAGAATTTCATGAAAACTTCATCCTACAGAGCTTCACCATTAGCTATTCCTTCACAGAAGTTTAGGTAGTTTAAGAGCACATGATGAAGCGGTGAGTTTTCATTCACTTTCAACAAGAGGTGTTTCAAGGTTTTACAGACTGTAGGACTAGGGAGCTGAGTCAGTACGCAGGATTAACAGGGATTGAACAGCTTAAATGAAAACCACCACCTTCTTCCTTGGGGTGCCAGATTAAACCTCCACCACCCAGAACAAAAGGCAAGAGCGAATGAAGATGCAGTGGCAAAGGATATGGCTGAAAGCCACCTTCTGGCTACTCACTGAAATTATCCTCAACCTGATTGGGCTCGATAATCTGGCTGACTACAGTGAATTTCTTTTCGAGCAAGAAGTTACGATCGCGTTACGCCAACCTCAAATGGCAGTCGTAGTTCCGTCTTATCATCATCCCTCTTCAGATCTGTCCCATCATTTCAACACTGCCTATAACGCGTAAACTTAGGGACATGAGAGAAAACGCTCTTGCTGAGTAATCCTCGCAACCCATGTCTGACTACTCTACTACTCTTAGTGCGATCGCTAAAGCAACGAGGAGGCGCGAGGACGCTCTCCCAGTGAGAAACGAGCAGTGTCGCTCAAAATTCTACTTCCAGCCTCATCCTGCTCCCAAGGTTTTCCTATTCTTCCACGGATTTACCGCTGGGCCATACCAGTTTGAACCATTGGGAGAAATGCTGTTTCAGGCAGGCTACAATGTCTTGACTCCACTGCAACCCGGTCATGGCATAGCCGGAAACTGGAATCGGGATAACCCTCCGCCTCTGCCAGAAGACGTTCAAATTTATCAGGATTTTGTCCTCGAGTGGCTACAACACGCTCAAGCTCTAGGGGAACAACTCTATATCGGCGGACATTCAACGGGCGGTATCTTGGCAGCTTGGCTAGCTCAAACCCATCCTCAGCAAATTGAAAAAACGCTGCTGTTTGCTCCCTATCTCAGTGGTATGAACAAACTAGTCGATTGGCTAGTGGAAGTTCTCCCGTTTTACTACGAGTGGCTCAATAAAGATAATCCAGGGAATTTTGGATACGACGGCTTTCGCATCCCGGCTTTGCGAATTTTACTGGATGTAGGACAGGAGATTCTCAAGCGAGCGAATCACACTCCGACCACACCCATGTTGATTGTTTCCAGTGAAAGCGACCAAGCGACCAATCTACACGAGCATCGGGAGTTGTTTGAAGCAGTAGTCCAGCATCAGCCAAAATCTTGGTACTACTGCTTCGACAAAAAGCTGGATATCCCTCACACTATGATGACCGAACGGGAGGGCAATCACTACCTCGCTCAGCTTCTCACCCTCGCTAAGGCTTATGTGGAAAGTGATTTAACCTGGAGTCAACTCAAGGAAATAGCCGCTCAACTATTACAGGGGAAAACGTTTGATACTGTAGCCGCCCAACTGAATCTGAATCAACCCATTTCTCCAGAACTACCTGTGATGATGACGGTAATAGACAAGCAAGCTCTGGTCGATTAATTGGCTAAGATGAATGTCACTGACTTAAGAAAATTCATCATACCAATCAACCCTTGTGCAGGGGGCGTGGGGGAGGCACTTCGTCCCCCACTGGGGG
>DATNPC010000287.1:0-3708 GCA_036703375.1 Allocoleopsis sp. | reverse complement strand
TGACGCAGGCTTTGGTGCAGTTCTGACCCCGGTTGGGCCTGTTGCAAGGTTCGGTCCAGGTCGCCTTGCAAAATGGCTAGGGGCGTCTTGAGTTCGTGGGCAGCATCCCCACTGAAGCGAGATGCCTGTTTGAAACTGCGTTCTAGGCGTTCCAGCATTTGGTTAAACACCTGAATCAGCTCCAAGAATTCCACATCTGTTGCACCGATGGGAACCCGTCGCTCTAATCCTGTAACTGTCACTTGTTGAATGGCAACGCTCAACTGCCGAATGGGATGCAAAGCACTGCCAGATAGTCCCCACGCACCACCAGCAACTAGGAGGAGTAGGATGGGGATCGAAATTAGGAATACGTCGCTGATAACCGCCATCTGCCGATCGATCGCTTGCAAGCTAATCGCGATCGCAACTTTAACGTCGGGAAATACAACCATACCAACATGCCAGGTTCCAGCTGCCGTGTGCTGCGTGACCAGTTTGGGCTTAGGCGGTCGCGGTCGTACATCAGGCGGAGATTCAGGAGGAAATGGCGGTTCTTCGGGAAATAATGGTTCTGTTCTTGAAGACGGGGGATGTCTGCGTTCATCGGGCGGTGGCCCTGGGGATGGCGATGGAGGAGGAGGAGGAGGAGGCCACAGACCTTGTAAATTGAGATCGGCAGGCCAGTGCTTGGAGCGATAAACCGTTTTACCATCGCTATTCAGTACCAAAAGGGCGATAGGAGTTTCCGCATCTATCCCCAATTCAGTGTGTAATGCGGTTTCATCGGACTGTAAGCGATCTTTTACGGGTGGGCGGCTCAACCAAGCTTCGAGTTTGGCATCGAGCCGATTGACATTCGCCTGATAAATCCACCACCAAGAAACACCTCCAAACCCGACTAGAGCACCACCCGCTAGCGTGGCAGACAACAGGGCAATTCGGAGTCGAAACGAACGGAGTTTCACGGTTATATCGATTTTAGTATTGTCTAAAATACACGCCCTGCGCTAAATCTGCACAATCTGCAAAGCCCTCTCAGGAATTAGAATTGCGAAAACGATACCCCACTCCTCGCACGCTTTCAATCCAACCCTCTCCCCCAATCGGCTCGATCTTCTTACGAATCCGTTGAATACACACATCTACCAAATTGGTGTTGGGGTTGAAATCATAGCCCCAGACATGTTCCAGGATTTGCGTGCGGGTAAACACCCGTCCGGGAGAGCGCATGAGGTATTCTAGGAGATTGAATTCGCGAGTCGTCAGTTCCACAACCTGCCCATCGCAAGTTACTTCTCGCGTAATGCGATCGAGTTTAATCGGGCCGACACAGAGGATATTTTGGCGATCGCCAGAACTGCGACGCACTACGGCATGAATGCGGGCAACCAGTTCTTCTACAAAAAAGGGTTTGGCGATATAGTCATCCGCCCCAAGATTCAATCCTTCGAGGCGATCGTCCAATTCATTGCGAGCGGTCAACAAAATCACGGGTACGTTCCGTCCTGCCAGTCGCAATCTCTTGAGGATAGCCAAACCATCCTTGCCTGGAACCATGATATCTAACACGATCGCATCGTACTCATTGTCCATCGCTCGGATGTATCCCTCATCGCCGTTATCGCAGTAATCAACCACAAATCCCTGTTCTTTCAGTCCAGCTTGGACAAAGTTGGCAATTTTCGATTCATCTTCAACGAACAGAACATGCATGGTTGTTTCATGCGAACGGACAGATTGAGAGGTGCATCCAGTCTAGCCTGTTGATACGATCGGAGCATGTCCCCAAAATACCTCAACCCTTTCACAAGCAATGGTCAAAATACCTCCTCAACAAAAACCCTTGCTGATTCCACCGCTCGAAAGTGGCGATCGCTTAAATCGCTATGAATTTGAGCGTCGCTACAATGCCATGCCCCATCTCAGAAAGGCTGAACTAATTGAAGGAGTTGTCTACGTGCCTGCTGCCCTGCGCTTTAGAAGTCATGGTCAACCTCACGCAAATCTGATTGGTTGGTTGTGGACTTATAAAATTGCAACACCAGGTATTGAGTTGGGAATTGAACCAACTGTTCGTTTAGATTTGGACAATGAACCCCAACCCGATGCGGTGTTGCTGATTGAAGAACAAGCTGGAGGACAGGCGCGGTTGAGCGAGGATGATTATATAGAGGGAGCACCAGAATTGGTGGCAGAGATTGCGGCAAGTAGCGCTGCGATCGATCTCGGTGATAAAAAACATGCTTATCGTCGCAATGGGATTAGAGAATATATTGTTTGGCAAGTGTTTGAGCAGAGACTCGATTGGTTTTATTTGCAGGAAGGGGAGTATGTTCCACTGCCAGTGGATGAGAATGGGGTGATTCGGAGTCAAGTGTTTCCAGGCTTGTGGTTGGCAGTGAATGACCTATTGGCTGGGAATATGGGGCGAGTGCTATCTGTATGCTCCGAAGGGTTGGCGGGATCAGAACATACCGCATTTCTACGGCAGCTATTGCAGTAGCGATGGTTTGGCGATCGGTAGATGTGTTGAGACTCCGCTATAAGTGCACGAATTCTGCATTCACAGACCAAACTTGCTGAAATAGGCTAGTATAAGCCTGCTCTCGCGTTCAACTGCGTTATACGTTCGTTTTACTCAATGTTGGTGTGTTAGATTGTACTCACCAATCAAGTATCTCAACTCAGGGAATTAGAGCCGTGGGCGTGGCCTAACCTCACCTCAATTGGTAGAAGTGTGAGACTGCAAATTTGCTACAACTCCTAGTTAGACGGCTGAGATTGGGGGTGCAATGTTGAAACATTGGAGTACGAGAAGGATTGCTCCTACGTTCCCACAGTCCAATCTACACGCGTTGACTCAAATAATCTGAATCAATACAATCATGCAACTCATCCCATCTGCGGCAGCGATCGCAATTGCTTCTCTATCTATATTTTCAACACCTGTCCTTGCTCAAATCAGTCAAGAACGGTGGGTAGACTTTGGTAAAACCAATACTGGTGAAACACTAAGGTTAAACGAAAGCAGTATTAAGTTTGAGATGATGCTGGTGGACGATTCTCTCAACAATGAAGATGGATTTTATGACAACTTGCCAAAGATAAGAGTTGTTGCTTTTGAGTACAGCATTGAGGGTCGAAAAAGAAGTGCATACACTAAATCGTGTACTCGTGGCAACTTAGCCGCCAACCCAAGCTGGAGAACCTATACTTCTTTTATAGACTACTGGCCTCAATATTTTTCAGTTAATGCTGACAGTGTTGCTAGCAAGAGAATGTTACAACGAGTTTGCACGTTAAGTTTGGATAAACAATAATTTAGGAAAAGACGAAACCTACAGAACCTATGTATCGGAGACTTGGCTTAATCGTTTTAGCGAGCATGACTTGCTTGAGTGCGGTACTTCCTGCTTCTGCGGAAGTTCTGGAAATTAAGTTACGCAAAAATATGCCCTATCAAGATGCAAAATCTTTACTGGTAAATGCAGGTTGGCAGTATGCGAGTTTACCAGCCTATGGCTATCGTGAAACTGATGAAAAAGTCAGGTCAGAGTGCTTCGGACAGGTTAATATCTGTAATGAATATCCAGAACTATCAGCATGTAGTGGTCAAGGATATTGCTTGATGTCATTCTATGACCACTTTGGTAATGTTCTGTCGGTGACAACTTACGGTTCACTGATGAGTGAAGACCTTCAGGTAATTGGTTGGAGTCTGAATTC
>DATNPC010000286.1:0-4196 GCA_036703375.1 Allocoleopsis sp. | reverse complement strand
AAGTTTCTCTTGTACAGTTTAGATGCTCTGTCAGCTTATCTTAATTAGAGCCATTTCCACGACCGCTATCACCTGGAGAATCCCCACCCCCAATCAAATCCGTCACGGCTTCTGTCAATGCCTTCGGGTCCATGAAGTTGATTTTGGAATTGTTACTTTCACTCAGTTTCTCATTAGCATCGACATAGCGTTGAGTGACCAAAAACTGTAACACTTGCCGACTATTCGGCTGTGATTGCAGGGCTTTAGAAATCCGCTCGATCGCCTCTACAGTACCCTGCGCTTTGAAAATCTCGGCTTGCTTCTCACTTTCAGCCGCCCGTGCCTTCGCGAGTGACTCTAAAACCTCGGCAGGTGGCGAAATATTTTGTACTTCGACCCGAGTCACCTTCACGCCCCAACTGGCTGTGGCTTCATCTAGTTGCTGTAGAAGATTGCGATTAATATCTGCTCTGGAGGAATAAGTTTGGTCTAGCTCCAGTTCGCCAATTGTAGAGCGCAGCGTCGTTAAAACCAAATTCTCAAGCGCTGTCTCAACATCTTCAACGGCATAAAAGGCTTTTTCCAGATCCAATATCTGCCAGAACAGGACAGCGTCAACAATTACAGAAATATTGTCCTTGGTGATAGCCTGCTGGGGGTCAATATCCAAAACCTGTTCGCGCATGGTCTCTTCTACCGCAATCCTGTCAATAAACGGAATGATGTAGTTTAGACCCGGCTCTAGTTTTCTTTGATACTTGCCTAGGCGTTCGACTAGGGCTTCGTTCCCCTCGGTGATAATGCGTGTCGAGCCAATGGTATAGCCGACGACCACTAAGATCATGGGGGCAAGGATGGAAAGGATAGACTCCATAGTTTTTGTTCTCCAAACGAGGAGGTGAATTCATTGACTGGCGTTGCGGCTTAAGCTTCAGTGCGATCCTTACTATAAGAGCACGGCTAAAAACAACTCTGTTTAACTAATTTCAACTTTAACCGTTGGTTGGTTGACTTGAGCGGAATTTACCTCAGGCTCTAGCTTTTGGCACAGGCTCGCGTCTGTTGACCATCAGTCGATCGCATTACCCATCCACAACATTTAAGGCTATCAGCCCCAATCCTACAAATGTAGGGAGGGTTTATAGCGCATTGCAACTAAGCCGAATTTTGCCCCAAAGACGACGCGATCGCAAACAAGCGTTACCCCTTCTGTGCTGAAAACAGAGCAAAATGAACTTTTGTAAATTAAATAAATTTATTGTATTTCAATACAATGTATTCGTGCGCCAACATTAGGATTAAACACTCTATGCAAACCTCATCTTTTCAATCGTGTAGCTGGACAAAAAAATTGACCACTGTTCACCGATCGCTCACTGAAGAAGATGAAGGGTAACTGGATTAAATTCGTTTATGAGCGAAATATCTACGTAGTGGATTTGGACGGCATTAGTACTTTTGTTTGTGCTGAAAACGGGCGCTTAATCTTTTGGCTACCCGATGGTAAGGTTCAGATTGTTATCCACCCCAAGAGTAATCCAAAAGCCTATCAACAAATCCTAGACTACGTTGAAAATATAGCTGAACAATCTCCCTGGCGTGTTTCGAGAGCGAGATTAGATAGACTTTCTCCGGATAGGGGGACTAACTGCGACATTTCCCCACAAGGCTCGTCTGAGGAAATTATAGCGACAGAGCCGGAACTGGACGCACACGCTAAGTATTGACACTCTCGCGCCTTCTCATGACATGGATTTTACGGCGCTTCTATCAGCTCGCAATCATAACGCGATCGCATCACGCAGCGCACAGCTATTTAAAGAAATGCAAGGTTTTTGGACTCTCCAGTCAAGGACGAAGTATCTTTTTCTAGATGAAGCCTTAACTCGACTAGAGACAGTCGGGCATGAGAGTACATGTAGTTCATATCAAAAATCCTCAGAAATCTACACGATGACCTCACAATCAACCATAGAATCAATCCTTCAAGAAAAGCGTTTATTCGAGCCTCCTGCTAACTTCTCCGAGAACGCTCATATTAAAAGCCTGGACGATTACCGCCAACTCTATGAAAAGGCAAAAACCGACCCTGAGGGGTTTTGGGCAGATTTAGCCGAGCAAGAGTTGCATTGGTTCCAGAAGTGGGACACCGTTTTAGATTGGCAGCCCCCATTTGCCAAGTGGTTTGTCGGGGGGAAGATTAATATTTCTTACAACTGTCTTGACAGACACTTAACAACATGGCGTAAGAATAAGGCCGCGTTGATTTGGGAAGGAGAACCGGGAGATTCGCGAACTCTAACTTATGCTCAGTTGCATCGGGAAGTCTGCCAATTTGCCAATGTTTTGAAACAGTTGGGAGTACAAAAAGGCGATCGCGTCGGGATTTACATGCCGATGATTCCGGAAGCTGCGATCGCAATGTTGGCTTGTGCCAGAATTGGTGCGGCTCACACTGTTATCTTTGGTGGGTTTAGTGCTGACGCCTTGCGCGATCGCTTAATCGACGGTCAAGCCAAGCTAGTCGTTACAGCCGATGGGGGTTGGCGCAAAGACGCGATCGTTCACCTCAAAGATCAAGTAGACAAAGCATTAGCGAATGGTGCTGTACCGACGGTCGAAAACGTCTTGGTCGTTCGACGCGCCGCTCAAGAAATTCACATGGAGTCCGGTCGCGACCATTGGTGGCATGAATTGCGGCAGGGAATATCAGCTGATTGCCCTGCCGAACCGATGGACAGCGAGGATATGCTGTTTATCCTCTACACGAGCGGCAGCACAGGCAAACCCAAGGGAGTTGTCCACACGACTGGTGGGTATAGCCTCTACACCCATATGACGGCAAAATGGGCATTTGACCTCCAGGATACCGATGTCTACTGGTGTACGGCGGACGTAGGTTGGATTACGGGTCACAGTTACATCGTTTATGGCCCTCTGTCGAACGGTGCTACGAGCTTAATGTACGAAGGGGCTCCTCGCGGCTCAAATCCTGGTGCTTTCTGGGATGTGATTGAAAAGCACGGCGTCAATATCTTCTACACCGCGCCGACAGCAATTCGCACCTTTATGAAGATGGGCGACCAGCATCCGAAAGCCCGTAATCTCTCGTCCCTGCGCTTGCTGGGAACGGTGGGCGAACCGATTAACCCCAAAGCCTGGATGTGGTACTACGAAGTCATTGGTGGCGAACGTTGTCCTGTGGTCGATACTTGGTGGCAAACTGAAACAGCTGGCTTTATGATTACGCCCCTACCTGGAGCAATTCCCACCAAGCCGGGGTCTGCCACGCTCCCCTTCCCTGGAGTTATCGCAGATGTTGTTGATTTGGAAGGTAACTCAGTTGGTGATAACCAAGGGGGTTATCTGGTCGTCAAACAGCCTTGGCCGGGGATGATGCGTACCGTTTACGGCGATCCCGATCGCTTCCGTCGTACTTATTGGGAACACATTGCACCCAAGGATGGGCAATATTTCTACTTCTCTGGAGATGGAGCGCGTCGCGATGAAGAGGGTTACTACTGGGTGATGGGTCGCGTTGATGATGTGATTAGCGTCGCCGGTCATCGCTTGGGTACGATGGAAATTGAATCCGCCTTAGTATCTCACCCCGCAGTTGCTGAGGCGGCTGTTGTGGGGAGACCGGATGAATTGAAGGGAGAAGAAGTGTTTGCCTTTGTCACCCTAGAAGGCGATCGAACTCCCAGTGAAGAGTTAGAGAAAGAACTGAAGCGGCATGTGGTAGATGAGATTGGTGCGATCGCACGTCCTGGCGAAATCCGCTTTACCGATGCTCTGCCGAAAACCCGTTCCGGGAAGATTATGCGCCGATTGCTACGAAATCTAGCAGCAGGCCAAGAAGTTGCTGGTGATACTTCTACCTTAGAAGACCGTAGCGTGTTGGATAAACTGCGCGGTGGAGTTTAGACGCTCTTCCCGTAGGGCGAGCATTGATTCATCCGATCGCTTGGATCGCATCTCGATTTGCCGTCAGTGATTCACAGTGAGCAGTGACCAAGGCTTCAGGCGGAAATTTCTACCCGATGTGCTGATTGCTCGTAACTGACAATTGGTCACTGCTCACTGCCCAGCCAAAACTCTCTCGCGATCGTCATTAATGGAAACGATAACTCTGAATGTTCCTCCCGTAGTAGCTCTCAGTGACGAGCAGTTCTACCATCTGTGTATGGCAAATGAAGAATGGCGAATGGAGC
>DATNPC010000285.1:0-2769 GCA_036703375.1 Allocoleopsis sp. | reverse complement strand
AAGCCGGATTTGGTTAGCAAATCGCTCCTTAATTCGACTCCCCAATTAGCGTAAATGCCGCCCAATCTTTGGGGTTAGGATGCTGTTTCATAATCGTCAGCATCGCCTGTCGTAGGGCTTGAGCTTTATCGGGATTCTTTTGTAGATTTTGATAAAATTCACTCATCAACTGGGCTGTTGGGGCATCTGGCACCGACCAGAGGGATACTAAAACACTGGGTACACCTGCACTAATTAGGGAGCGAGATAAGCCAATTACACCATCACCAGTGATTTTGCCTCTGCCAGTATTGCAGGCACTCAGGACGACTAATTCAGCATTTAATTTTAAGTCGAGGATTTCTTCGGCGGTGAGTAAGCCGTTTACTTTCCCGATTTCATCTTTATAGGATGAGTCAGGAGCAAGGGCGATCGCACTTCCCAATCCTCTCACATCATCGAGTAACCCATGCGTTGCGAGATGAATGATTCGTGCTTTGGACATCAGTTGCTCAACGGCTGATTTGGTGGCTTGATTACCGATGAGGGGCTTGGTGTGCAGGACATCAGCTATTGCCTTGGCTTCGGTTTCAGCACCGGGTAAACTCGGCAGTTGTTGGGGTTTTTCCCCTGGTTCGGGTGGTACGCTAGGCATGGTAGGATTTCCGACAACCAAGGCATCATTTCCCTGTAGAAGCGATCGGCTTTTTGTCCCTTCCCGTTGGCGTTGTTCACGCGTAAGTTGCAATACCTGAATTGAAGGGGCAGTGAGGATGGTATGTTTTTCAATCAGGTATTTGCCGTCTTTATCTTGCAATGCTGGAAAGGGAACTAGGAACAGGGAACCTTGAGGGATGAAGATGACGCGGTCATCGGGGTTAGTGGGCAGAAGGTCAGTAATGGGTTCAATTAGTAGTTTATGTAACTGCTGTAATTGTTCAGTAAGACTTGCCTCCTGCCTTTGTTGAAATCCTGGTCTGGGACGAAATCCAATGATAGGAAGACCTCTGACACCGATGGAGTCACGGCTAGTGTTAACGAGGTCTGCAAGTGTTGTATTTTGTTTCTGCCACAGGGGTTTGAGGTCGCTACGACGAAAGGTGACTTCACCTGTGGGCGAGATTACCCAGATGTAGAGTTCTGGGCGGTGGAAACGTACAGCGATTTTCTCTGTGGAAGTCTGACTTGAGCTTTGGGCTGGGTGCATTTGGACTTGTAAACTGCTTTGATACTCTACAAGTGAATATTCAACAAGAGTGACATTCTCAGCGTTGGAAATCTGTTTAATTTGCTCAATTGTCGGTAGAGTAATAGTCACTTGCTCGATTGGGTTAGGAGATAATCGCCTAGCCAGTAACTCCACAAACGCTCGCGCTCTTCCCCGTTCGGCAATTTCCAGTGCCGCACCAGTTTGATTCTCAGCAATGAGGACTTGTTGTAAAGTTCGGTAGATATCAGCTTGCGTCTCAAAAATCGATACTTGATTTTCGTCGTTACTACCGACTCTTGCTCGGAGAGATTCAAAAACTTTAATGCCTTCCATTAAAGTTCTCTCGGCTGCGGCGAAATTGCCAGATTCGTAGAGAGCATTCCCTAGATTATCCAGACTTATCCCCACCCCTTGTTGGTCTTCGATTTTTCTTGATATCACCAGACTTTGCTCTCCGTATTTAATAGCTTGAGGATAATCACCCAAAAGTCTGTATACATATCCCAGACCGTCAAGAGCGATTGCCTCTCCTATAGGGTTTTCAATTTTTCGTGTAATGGTTAAATACTGCTGATAGAACTCAATTGCCCGTGTTAAATTTCCTAAGTAAATATTAACGACTCCTAGCTCACCTAGGTCAGCGCCTTCCTCGCGAAGGTCGTTATTGTCCTGGGCAATCTTTAAAGCCTGCTGAGCATATATATTCCCTTTATTATAGTCGCCAATATTTATGTAAACTTGAGCAAGATTTCCAAGGAAAGAGGATGCCAACGCATGACCGCTAGGTTTTTTCGCAATTGCTAAACTCTGCTGGAGGTAGTTAATTGCCTGCTCATAGTTACCCATACGGTTATAAACAAGACCTAGTTCATTTAAAGCGTCTGCTTCTCCATAAAGATTGCTGATTTCCTGGCAAAGTGTCAAACCTTGCTGTTCTAAATCAATAGCTTTTCCGTAGTTGCCTAAGTTTTTATAAGCCCTACCTAGAGCGATTAGAATATCGGCTTCCATTGGACGATTGTTCAGTTCCTTTGCCAAAGTTAAGCTCTGTTGATAAAACTCAACCTCGCGAGGAAAGTTATATATAGTTTCATAGACTGCACCTAAACTTTTGAATGAATAGACTTCTCCAAGACGATCATTAATTTCTCGTTTAATAACCAGAGACTGCTGAATTAAATCAATTGCCTTTTGATACTGACCTAAATCTGCGTAAACATTGCCTAAATTATTCAGAGTCTTGGCTTCCCACTGGCGATTGCTAATTTCTCGATAGATAGCAAGAGATTGCTGATAATGCTTAATCGCTTCTTGATTTTTTCTTTGATTTGAGTAAGCAACACCCAAATTAAATAGTGCATTAGCCTCACCTTGGCGATTGTTCAATTTTCGATAAATTTCTAAAGATTGCAGGTAAAAACTAATAGCTTTTGGGTATTGTCTTAGACTGTTGCAAGCCAGAAATGTTGAATTCTGATACAAAACTTTACATATTTAGGTAGACTCTTCCTATCTGAGAGTTTTAAGTTAACATTTGGTTAATTTAGTCATCCAATGAACATAACTAATTTCTTGACACA
>DATNPC010000284.1:0-6343 GCA_036703375.1 Allocoleopsis sp. | reverse complement strand
CGATCGCGTTTTGGATCGAATCCTGCCAAACGTCCGGCTGCTTGAATCGGTTGAAAGGTGACACCCCGCACGCATCGCTGTTGCAACGCATACTCGATGATTTTGCCGATTTCATGGTCATTTAGCCCTTTTTTGAGGGTGACAACCAGAGTTGTGGAGATGTTAAATTCGTTGAGGTTTGCGATCGCTTTTTCTCGGATTGCTCGTAAATCCGCGCCCCGCAACTCTTTTAGTGCCTCGGCTTCAAAGCTATCGAACTGCAAATAGATTTCAATTCCTGGCATATAGTGGCTCAGGCGATCGCAAAATTCTCGATCCTTCGCAATCCTTACCCCATTGGTATTAATCATTAAATGACGAATTGGCTTACTTTTCGCCAAATCCATGATTTGAAAAAAGTCAGGATGAATCGTCGGTTCACCCCCACTCAGCTGTATAATTTGAGGCTCCCCTTCATTCGCCACTACCGCATCTAACATGCTCTCAATTTGCTCTAAACTGCGGTGGCGTCGAGGTTGGTGAGAATTTGCGGAAATCTCTTCAGTGCCGGAATCCGCGTAGCAAATCGGACAGGACAGATTGCACCTGTCTGTCACTTCTACCAGAGTCAGACAGCTATGCTGTTCGTGATCGGGACAGAGTCCGCAGTCATAGGGACAACCATATTTAATTGGAGTATTAAATTTGAGCGGCATATCTCCTGGTTTAATGAATTCCAGGGATTGTTTGTAATAGTCAATATCATCTGCGATTAGAACTTCCTGATGTCCGTGGCTCGGGCAGTGCTTGACTAAATAAACGCATTCGTCGCGAAAGATAATTTTGGCTTCCACCTTAACCAAGCAGTTGGAACATACGCTATTGGTCAAAGCGTAAAATAAATAAGGTCTAGTAGGCATGGCTATTCAATTTACTTAATGCTGTTTCTGTTACCGTAACTCACACTACGTCCTTTACCGCAAGCAAATGTCCTCAAATACCCTATAGGCTTGTAATTACAAGGTATATAAGTTCAATTCACCTCAGCCAATCATCTCTGAAGTGCTAATTTTGCTGAGAGGGTTTTGTTGTCGGCGTTTGAGTTTCCGTAAATTTTCGGTTCTTCACCCAGCCAGAGCTTCGTTAGGGTGTAGCAGATCGAAGTAACGGTTCTTGATAGAAGTCCTTTAAAATCCTCGAACAACATGAAAGTTTTTCGTTCTCTACAACACGCCCCAATGGGAAGCGCCATCAGATGGTTGGGTAGCAGCTTCCGCCGAACCAAGCCTAGACAAGTTGCTTCTACCTCTACTCACAAACCAGCACCAAAAGCTTCACCACCACCAATCCCTAGTAATGAGCTAGAACGCCTCAAGGCACTCCATCGCTACAAGATTCTCGATACTTCCCCAGAAGCGGCTTTTGACGATTTGACCGCTTTAGCTTCTTATATCTGCGGTACTCCCATTGCTCTCGTTAGCTTAAGTGATGCCAATCGACAGTGGTTCAAGTCAAAAGTCGGTTTAGAAGCTAGCGAAGCTTCGAGGGAAATCGCGTTTTGCGCTCATGCCATTCTCTCTCCGGCTGAACCGCTGATTATTCCGAATACGTTAAACGATGAGCGGTTTGCGACCAATCCACTAGTCGTGTCCGATCCGAATATTCGGTTTTACGCCGGAGTCCCCTTGGTAACACCCGATCGCTTTCCCGTTGGTACCTTGTGCGTGCTCGATCGCATTCCCCGCGATCTCACGAGCAAGCAAATCGAAGCGCTAAGCGCTTTGGGGCGGCAAGTCATCACTCAAATGGAACTTCGGGTCAATCTAGCCAGATTAGAACGCACCGTTACTCAGTATCAGCAGACGGAATCGGCGCTACTCAGCAGTGCGGCGACCAATCGAGCTTTGCTGGATGCCATCCCCGATGTAATGTTTCGCATTAGCCAAGATGGCACCTTTGTCAATTACAAAGCTCCACAAAATGGTAATTTATTCGTACAGCCCAGGGAATTTCTCGGCAAAAAAGTTGATGAGGTGATGCCACCAGACGTGGCTCAACCCATGCTTCGCTGCATCGACCAAGCTCTACAAACCGGTGAAGTCCAAGTCTTGGAGTATCAGTTACCCGTACAAGGGAACGCGACGTACTGGGAAGCTCGGTTGGCTGTCATTGACAACAATGAAGTCATGGCCATTTGGCGCGATATTACTAAGCGCAAGCAGGCAGAAGCGGAACTGTTTCTGGCACTGGAAAAAGAAAAGGAACTCAATGAATTGAAATCCCGCTTCGTCAGCATGACCTCCCATGAGTTTCGTACCCCACTAACGACGATTTTGGGTTCTGCCGAATTACTAGAACATTACAGCCAAAAATGGAGTGAGGAGAAAAAACAACGCCATATCCAGCGCATTCAACACACAGTTCAACACATGACTCAGTTGTTAAATGATGTGCTATTACTCGGTAAAGCTGAAGCGGGAAAACTTGAGTTTAATCCTCAGCCTCTCGATCTAGAACAATTCTGCCTCAATCTGACCGAAGAGTTCGAGCTGGATGCTAGCAATCAACATGACTTGACATTTGTGACTCTCGCTCAAGCCATCCAGGGAAACTGCGATGAAAAGCTACTCCGACATATTCTGAATAACCTACTGAGCAATGCGATTAAGTATTCACCTAGCGGTAGTAACGTCAAATTTGAACTGAGTTGTCGAGACTCTCAGGCAATTTTCCGAATTCAAGATGAGGGGATTGGTATTCCTGAAGAAGACCAACAACGGTTATTTGAGTCGTTTCATCGAGCGAAGAATGTCGGTAATGTTCCAGGTACGGGACTGGGACTGGCAATTGTCAAAAATGCAGTAGATTTACACGGGGGAAAAATTAGCGTCAACAGTGAAGTGGGAATAGGCACAACTTTTACTGTCATAATTCCCTTAAACCAGGAGCGATGATAGAGGATGCTGCAAAATGAGAATGCGATCGCATCGTTGCTCCCAGTTTACCAAACGCGATCGCATGCCTAAAATTTGCCAACAGGAATTGTCAGGTTGGTTTTATGCAACTTGGGGTATAACACATCCAGCTAAAGACGCGACTACTACAACCAACTCATCTGGCTCGACTGGTTTGAGCAGATGCCGCTGAAATCCAGCTTCGAGCGAACGCTTACGTTCCTCTTCTCCGGCACAAGCCGTCAACGCAATGGCTGGAATCAAACCGCCCAGATGCGGGGGTAGACTTCGGATTTTACGAATCAACGAATAGCCATCCTCCAAGGGCATGGCGATATCGCAGACTAGAATATCAGGTAAAAATCGTGCAAACGTTTCGAGGGCTTCGCTGGCTGATGTAGCCGTTATCACTTGCACTCCATACTCGCCGAGAATCACGCTGAGCAATAAGAGGCTATCAACATTATCATCTACTGACAGCACTACTTTACCTTCAAGGGTCTGGAGTTCTGGATTTCTATCTGTATTCAGATGTCCGTTGTCACAAGACGCTGACATCATGAGTTTGTCTCCTTGGTTGGTTACGCAATTTAAGGAGGAAGTCCTGCTAGACAGCTAGTGACAGCTAGCTGCCTAGGGGGCGGATTGATGTTTTCAAAAACTAGAGCTTTCTAGTCCCAATCTCAACCCCCGATCATCTTCCTTAATAAAAAATAAAGCTTTCTTACCAGGCTGAGGGTATATGTCTAAGGGATGATTAGAGCGAGATGACACAATTCTTAATATTTTCTTGATAACTGCCCTAGAATTGAAACCTCTAGAGAGATGACAGAGCACGACAGAATGTCCCACGATCCACGATCAAGTTGACAGGGAATTGTCCTTCGATTGGTTTTCTGCCTTTTCTGACTTGCCCTTGTTCTCCTCTTTCTTCTCCGCCTCCACCTGGGTCATGTACACTTCCACATCGTGTTGTAGGATGTCTTCCACCTGACTGGCGAACATCGGAAACGCTTGTTTGTGGGTTTCATACGTTTGATAAGGACCGCTCAACTGAGAAAATTGCCACCCTTGAATCTTGAGCGATTCTGTCGTGCGCCGATAGTGTTGCCAGCGTTCTCCGTAATGGAAAAACTCGTCCACCGCAGAACTAATCGCCACCAATCCGCCCAGACCAATTGATATCCCGCGAGCAATATTATTGGCTCTCGGGTTGTTGAAATTCAGACTGATAATAATCGGAACGAGGACGCCGCCAATAATAGTGGTTAGGCGTAAGGCATAATAGCGTTTTTTAGCCATGCCAGCCTTGCCTTCCATCCACTGGACTTGATCGAGCCAGCGCGATCGCATAAAGTGCTTTTGTAACTCCGGCAAGTCGAGCATATCGACTAGTCCATCTAAATCGGATTTGGCTAGCTGCGCTGGGACAGACTCAACACCCTGGTTAGGAACTGAAACACCCTGATTAGGTACAGAAGAGGTAGACATGATAATGTTCGATTGCAGGTACTGTCAAAAAAGCTTCGCAGAGTTTCCTCATCCTGAAAGGAGAAGAGCGAAAGTAGAAAAGAATTGAGGATTGGATATCCCAATTTTTACAGTTTATCTAGTACTGCCTCGACTACGTTTTATTTTTTGGAAGTCTTTACATCAAATCTTGGTGGAAAGTTCGTTTTCCACCAGAATCTCTGTTTTTCCCCAGAATAAAAAGCCCCTATATCATTTCGCGTGCCATCTGGATCGAGATAAGTCTTTTCAGCACTTCCACGATCGATCGCAGGCGAGTTGCGATTCAAATAAAAATTTCCCGACTCGGAATTGATAAATGAAGGAGCCTTTTCAATAACGTGCTGACCTTTAGCCTGATATACGTTGGCGTAACCATCAGGTTGCCATCCTACATAAATTGGATAGCGAATTTTATTCTTATCAAAGAACAGATTATACTCAATATTAATCTTTTTTTCTTGAAAAACAGAATCAATAGTTTGATTATTTTTTAAATAGCGATCGCTATAGCCAATCTGAAATCCTTGATTATCGCTAAAAATATTATTCTTGATGTCTACGTCTTGAAGATTTGAGGAGAATAAATACAGACCTCCTGTTATCCAATAGTAAGTATTACCAGACTCAGGATTTCCATAGCCGTTATGATAGAGCGTATTATTATAAATTTTTATATTTTTCCTGAATCCATCGCCGCCCCAGCGTCCGAATAAGATACCTGTTCCTAAATTGTTATAGAAAAGATTATGGTGAATTCTAATGTTGGTTGCCAGCTTACCTCCCTCAACCGATATTGCCATCCCTGCACCCTTAGAGTCATGCACGATATTGTCATAAATTTCAATATCTTCTAGCAAATCTCCCCAATTATCTATATAAATTCCCTGACGCTCTAAATTGTGAACGTAATTATGGTGTATTGCTCCATGGCGGCTGCTTCCTTTAACATCAATACCTTCCTTAACACAATCATAAAGATGGTTATAGGCTATTTCAAAATACTGAATATCACCAACACTCAAAGCTTCATGGGGAGCTTCTCTGGGTCTTTCAAAACCTGGCATTAACATCTCAAACGTATTAGCATTAACAATCGTATTTCCTAGAACTCGATTGTGTTCGCAGGTTCGACCGCTTTTCAGATTGCACCAAACAGCAATACCTGATGAGTAAGTAGTTTTGGTGGTGTTATTATAAAGTTCTATATGATGACTATCTCTAACCGTAAATCCAGCACTGTGAGAATTATCTAGCTCTAGATTTTTAATCCGAATGTAGCTAACTTTTTCAACCTGAAATGCTCCTTGGTCATGCGGGAAAGGAGGATTCCCAACTGGAGGCCCTATCTGAATATCGCGAGCATCGAGAATTGCTTGTTCGCCAGGATAGCTTGAATAAACAATCCATGCTGTTTTAGTGCCAGAATTTTTAGCTCGTATTTGCTGGTTCAGTCGATAGGTGCCACCTCGGATATATACAGTTTCACCAGCTTTCGCTACCTCAGCCGCATGATTAATGGTTGCCCAAGGTTTTTCCAACGTTCCTGGATTTGAATCATTGCCATTAAGAGCAACATATACACCGTTTGGATCTAGCTCGGGATGACAGCTAACGATCGGAAATACTATGAGGAAGAACAAAACCACACAGGATACAATTGAAGCTTTGCGAAGCATTGGCTGTTTTCCTGGTTTGTTGGAAATTACACTCAACGCCTGGCTGGTTTCCAGGTAGAAGTTGAAATAATTTCAAGGGTTGACAGCTACAAGATAGCTCAATTTAAGAGCCTTGCTATTGTCTTAAAACTCTGAAACAACTCGAATCAAATACTGAGTTAACGTAAACGCATCCACGCCTAACTCCGTGCGCTCCTTTGCCGCTAAAATCCCAGCTTGAGC
>DATNPC010000283.1:0-5148 GCA_036703375.1 Allocoleopsis sp. | reverse complement strand
ACCATATTCTAAATCTCCCGCTTCCAACCCCGATTGATAAGCCTCCAGCAACGGATTTAAGGTTTCCCTAAGATGTTCCTTCCAGTGTCTGACATACATTTCAACCCGAAGAAACGTTTTAGATTTAAATTCTTTTGCGTTTAATCGCGGCAATAAGTTTAAAGCGAGTTGAGCAAATTGATAACCAGTTTCAATATCTCCCTCTACACCACAAAGCACCATCGCATAATCAGCATACCCAAACGGAGAACCAGGAGCATTACCGTATTTAAGCGATAGTTGAATTTTTTGAAACACCATCATCTGCCATAGCTGAGGCGCAATAAAATAAGTGGCAGTACATACACTCGCGATAATCCGCATTGCTGCCAGCTTGTAAGGATGAGTCATTTCTGGCAAGTTGATTAAATCCTCGACTCGTGCCCTTGCCAGCGCTAACTTTGTCCTCATTCGTCCCAGCCAGATATCCCCTTGACTGGGATTTTGGGCTAGCTTCACTCCCAGCATTTTGAGAGCTTCTAGAGCAATTTTTATGGCATCTAACAACTTATTTTGTACTGTACAGGATTGAATTTTGACTTCATATCCCTTGACTTTGTCCAGTGGTGTTTTAGCTTGTTGTAGGACTACTTCTGCTAATTGTTCCATCTGTCCAAAGTCGCCGTTCAGGTAAGCTGCCTCTGCGGCTAAGCTATACAAGTTTAGTGTCAGCTCGTAAGTCTGGAACCAGCAGTCTTTTCCCAATAGCTCTCTGCCAAAGTTTAGATACTTTAATGCAGCCTCATAGGCTACAGACGCGATCGCTTTCTGGCCAGCCATGAGATTGAGTCGAGCTAACTCATCTTTCTGAACTTGAGCGCGAATCAGTTCAGCTCCCCTATTAATGTGATTAACAATATCAAATATCTTGTCTTCTACTAACTCAGAAGGAGTAGATTTTAAAAGTAATTGTCCAATTTTCAAATGAATGGGTTGTTTGTCTACTTCTGAAATCAAAGAGTAAGCAGCCTGTTGCACTCGATCGTGGAGAAATTTGTAGGAAGCGATTAGATCGTCAGAATCTTTTTCGCCAAACGCTTGAATATAGTTGTAGTTGTCCCCGATTGGTAAAATTAATCCTTCTTCTACAGCTTCCCAGAGCGCATCGACTGCTTCAGTCTGAGTTGTTTGACTAACAATCGACAACGTTTTAGAATCGAATTGATTGCCAATACAGGCTGCTAACTTTAAAAACTGCTGGCTCAATTCTGAGAGCTTCTGAATCTTATCGACCATCAACTCCACTACATTATTGGTCAGTTGTGCTGTCTGAATTTGCTCTAAATTCCACGTCCAACGCCCAATCTGATAATCAAATTTTAAAAATTGATTTTGATAAAGAGACTTTAAAAGCTCACCGATAAAAAAAGGATTACCCTCAGTTTTCTGATTGACCAATTCCGCTAGAGGCCTTGATTCTTCTAATTGGCAGTTCAGGGTATCGGCAATTAACTGATTAATCGGGTTTAATCCCAAAGGGGAGAGAGAAATATGATTAGCAATCGCGCCTGACTGCTCAATCTCACCTAAAGCTAAAGCTAAGGGATGACTGGCACTGACTTCATTAGATCGATAGGCTCCAATTAACAACAAAGATTGACTATCGGGTGCAGCCATCAATAACTGAATTAGCTTGAGAGAAGCGCTATCTGACCATTGTAAATCGTCTAGAAAAATTACTAAAGGATATTCCGATCGCGTGAAGACTTTAATAAATTGTTGAAAGACTAAGTTAAACCGATTTTGTGATTCCGTAGGAGTCAATGCGATCGCAAGAGGTTGTTTACCGATAATCAACTCTAATTCAGGAATGACATCAACGATGATTTGACCATTACTTCCTAAAGCTGCTAAAAGTTTTTCCCTCCAAATAGCTATTTGAACTTCACTTTCAGTTAAAAGTTGTCGGATTAATTGCTGAAAGGCTTGAATTAGCGCGTGGTATGGACAACTATGCTGAAGCTGGTCAAATTTTCCTGAAATAAAATATCCGCGCTGTTGAGTAATCGGTTTGTAAATTTCCTGGATCAGCATAGATTTGCCAATACCGCAATAACCCGACACCAACATCATTTCAATTTTAGATATTGGAATTTGGGGTGCAGGTTGGAGGAGGTTTCTTTTGGAATTAAAAGCACCCTGTATTTTGAATTGGGAATTCTTCCCTACTCCTGCTGTACTAACTCTCTCAAAAGCTGCCAAGAGAGTTTCAACCTCTTTATCTCTGCCATACAGCTTTTGGGAAATTTGAAATTTATCAGAAATATCTTGAGAACCAAGGGAAAAGTCTAAGATTTTTCCACTTTCCTGCAACTGTTTTAGGCATAATTGCAAATCAGCTTTGATTCCCCAGGCACTTTGATATCGATCTTCAGCATTTTTGGCTAACAACTTCATCACCAAGTCAGACAGGACTTTGGGAATTTCTGAATTCAATGTATCGGGTGAAGTGGGGTGTTTGGCAATGTGGCAATGGACTAACTCCATTGCATCTGTAGTGTCAAACGGTAGGCGATCGCATAGTAATTGATAAAACGTGGCACCCAGCGAGTAAAAGTCCGTGCGGTAGTCGATCGCTCGATTCATCCGGCCTGTTTGTTCCGGCGACATATAGGCGAGAGTGCCTTCTAATACATTGGGATTGCGGAAGGTGGGGTTTTCCCGCGATAGTACGCTGGAAATACCAAAATCAATAATCTTAACCTGTCCTGTCATGGGATTAAGCACAATATTGGACGGGTTGATGTCTTTATGGATGATATTTGCCGCATGAATCTCACCCAAAATTCCAGTTACCCGAATCGCAAGTGTTAAAAATTCTTCTAGGCTAAGTTTTTTGCGATCGAGCAAGCGATTTAAGGCTTCGCCTCCAAAATCCTCCAGTACCATTACCAGGCGATGTTGATACGTCTCTAAGCCATAAGTTGCGATCGCGCCTTCTAGATTTAAGCTGCGGGTGATGTCATATTCCAGTTTGAAGCGAGCGATCGCCTCCGGTGTCGGGTACTCTTGCTTCAGAACCTTAAGGATAACCGAGACTCGATCCGAATCACGCCATCCTCGATAAACCAGCGACTTGGCGCTTTCATGGAGTTTTTCAACAATTTGATAGCCTGGAATTGCAGCCATAGTCCAGTTGGTTCTAAAAGGTACTGTAACGCCCGTAAGAATTAATAGTAGTTCGACGCGATCGGTCAAAAATTAGATTTTGCTGAGGAACCTCTAAGAATCCTCTAGCTAAACTTTCAGCCTTTTCAAGTTAGCTCTTTAAACCTGCCTCATCTTTTCACTCATTTTGAAAGCAAGAATGATTCTTGTCAAAAGCTCTATTGAAGTAAAAAAAGACAATTGCTCTTTTCCAAAATGCTTGAAAGTATTGGACAAATCAAAAACCCTATACTCAGAAGTGCCGTGGCTGCAAGCATCGCCTTTACAGCTGTCACCATTGTTTCTGGTGTAACCATTGGTGTAGCTAGCCCTAAAGAGCGATCGGCTCATCGATTTGGTGTTTATTCTTCGCTGATTGGAACCGGGTGCGGCGCTTTCTTTGGCTTGATTTTCATGGGGCAAGCCAGTGATGAAAGAGCGGCTAAAGCTCGGCGAGATAATCAACTGATACCAGACAGCCAGACTTGGAAAGATTGGCGCAATTTCGTAGTCGTTCGCAAGGTAAAAGAGAGCGAAGACATCACCTCGTTTTATCTGAAGCCTGAGGATAAAGGTGAAATTCCTAACTTCCAACCCGGTCAATTCTTAACGATTAAACTCGATATTCCCGAACAGGCTAAGCCTGTCATTCGTACTTACTCGCTTTCAGATTATCCTAAACCTCATGACTACTATCGTTTATCCATTAAGCGAGAACCAGCCCCTAAAGGATTAGATGTACCGCCAGGAATTGCATCTAATTTTATGCACGATCGCATTCAGGACGGTTCAGTCATTCCGGCCAAGCCACCCAATGGAAAATTTGTCCTGGATGTTAATAAGTCCATTCCTGCGGTACTGATTAGCAACGGCGTCGGAATTACCCCTATGATTAGCATGGCAAAAGCCTGTACCCGTCTCAATCCCAATCGTCCCATTTGGTTTGTACATGGTGCAAGAGATGGCAGGTTCCATGCATTCCGGGACGAAGTAAAGGCGATGCAAGCGCAAAATCCCAACTTGCACATCCATTATCGCTATAGTCGTCCTAGAGCAGAAGACGAAGGACATTACCACAGCGCTGGTTATGTGGATGCAACTCTAATTAAAGAGTTAGTAGGGCTGGAGGCAGAGTTTTTCATGTGTGGTTCTCCACCCTTTATGCAATCTCTCAGGGAAGGACTCAAGGAATGGGGAGTTCCTGATAGTCGAGTCTTCTTTGAATCGTTTGGTAAACCGATGAATATCTCGTCTGAGAAGCAACCTTCTGCTGAACCAACCAATGGAAACGTTAAAGACGCTGAGATTGTCTTTGCCAACTCTGGCAAAACCTTAACTTGGCACGATGGGGATAGCACCATTTTGGAATTTGCCGAAGCTAATGAAATTAATCCTCCCTACAGTTGTCGTGCAGGTATCTGCGGCACCTGTGCGTGTAAAATTCGTGAGGGCGAAGTTGATTATCAGGAACCTCCCACAGCGTCAATTGATGAAGGTTCGGTTTTGATTTGTATTTCTCAGCCGAAAACCTCAAAGGTTGTTCTCGATGTGTGAACACCGACGTTATTCAGTTATTTTGGGATGCTAAAGTGCTGAACAAGTAGGAATTAATCATGCAGAATATCACCGTATCAGGGAAAGGCTCACCATGAAATCTAGGTTTATTAAAGCTGCTTTTCAATCGCATCACAGACGACACCAATACCATAAAGTCACGAGCTTTCACAAACAATTCCTCATAGATAAACTGCTGTCACTGGTCATAAAGGGAGGTACTGAATTTGGCCTTCCAATTCTCCCTCAAGACTGCACGCCAGAAGTACCAAAATATCCTCAATTACCCTTCCAATGGGTGCATCTGAGGTGACTTCAACAACTCCTGGCATTGGCTGACCTGCTGCTATTCGCTCATAAGCGTAGCGGGTGATGGTAGCGACATCGTGAGTGAGTAATATCCGCCCT
>DATNPC010000282.1:0-12153 GCA_036703375.1 Allocoleopsis sp. | reverse complement strand
TAAGAACCTTCTGTCCTGGAGACCTCTGCCTTGCCTCCGCGACAACTATCTAATGCCACTAACCGATCGCGGTTCTGGCTAATTTTGTCTATTTTTAAAACCCCACCTATTTCAATCATAAACTTTTTAATATTGATACAGCATGGCATTTGATAGTCTTAATTCATACAATTATTGTAGCAAGGACGAAAATTTTACTCAGCTAAGCTTTACTTTAATAAGAGCAAGCGGATTTAAATTAACCATTAACTGATAAATTTAAAATCAACAGCAAAATTAACTTTGGAATAAAAAATACTCGATTGAATGGACTTGAGAGCAAGTAAAGATTTTATTAAACTTCCAAGTGTTTCAACGAGATATAAATAGATATTGCAAGTTTTATAAGGATTACGCTGCGTAGGAGTTAAAATTAGGCTGAAGTTTTTGGATCGATCGCACTTGCGATCGCAAAGACTAGCAGCTCTAACATCTACAGAGTGCGAAACCTCCTGTCAACCTTAACTATGTCAAGTAGAGAAATTAGGACTGATTCAGTCAAGATTGCCAATAACTCTCTTGAGATTCAGGCTTACCTGGCAATGCCGGTAGCTGAAGAACCTCTCCCAGGAGTTGTGGTACTGCAAGAAATTTTTGGCGTGAACGAGCATATCCGCGATGTCACCCGGCGGTTGGCCCAAGAGGGCTATATCGCTATTGCACCGGCTCTCTATCAACGCCAAGCCCCTGACTTTGAAACAGGCTACACAGCCGAAGACATTGCAATTGGCAGGCAGTATAAAGACAAGACCACAGCGGACGAACTCCTAAGCGACATCCAATCCGCGATCGATTACTTAATTAATCACACACCCACGAAAGCAGATGCCATTGGCTGCATTGGCTTTTGCTTCGGCGGTCATGTCGCTTATCTTGCCGCTACCTTACCAGCGATTAAAGCCACCGCATCTTTCTATGGTGCTGGCATTACCACAATGACTCCGGGAGGCGGCGACCCTACTGTCACTCGCACACCCGAGATTAAAGGCACGCTCTACGCCTTCTTCGGTATGCAAGATGCTAGCATTCCTGCCGAACAGGTAGAGGAGGTTGAGCAAGCGCTAGAACAACACCACGTTCCACATCGCATCTTTCGTTATCCAGATGCCGAGCATGGATTCTTCTGCGACCGACGCGCTAGCTACAATCCAGCAGCGGCAGCAGATGCCTGGAATCAGGTGAAGCAGCTATTTACTCAAGAGCTACAATAATGCTTCCCAGTAGGAATAACCCATTCGCCTGGATAAAAGAGAGTAGAGATTGAGCAATAGAAAACGCGATTCCTTTCAAGGAAAGAGTGTCTATTCTCTCATTTCTTGGAAAAGAGCAGCTCAAGCTTCTCCTCGATTTACCAACAGGAATACTTGAGTTAAGAGCCTGCAACCTCTTAGAGCTGTTAGCATAGCGGTAACAAGACTAGCAGGCATCGGCGTCAACCGAAGTGAGGATTAGGAAGAAAACATAATGAAGTATTCGACACGATCGCTCGCTCGTTACGCCTGCTCTTTTCGACTCGTAAAAGCAAAAACTACTTGTGGCGTCAAATCCCTGGATTTATCGCTAGGGTTGAAGGGAAACTTATGGGTCGCCCTTACAAACTCAGGACTACTGAATCAAGCTTTGGTTATCTTCCAGTTGGTTGAATTCCTATTTCTCCAAAGTGAGTACTAGGCGTCTTGAATCTCTGTCTCTCACCTACTCAATAAACCAGGGTAATTCAGTACTTTTTTGAAACAATCGATCGTTATGAAACCAGAATCAACTCCTTCTAAAACCAGCAAGTCGTCCTTTTCAATGGACGATTTTGCCAAAGCCCTGGAAGAACACGACTATGAATTTAAAAGAGGACAGGTAGTACGCGGGAAAGTACACGCCTATGAGAGTGATGGTGCGTATGTTGATATCGGCGGTAAGTCTTTAGCTTACGTTCCCATGAACGAAATTTCTGTGAAAACTTCGGGAGTTTTATCAGAGATTCTGCCGTTAAATGAAGAGATGGATTTCCTGATTATCCGAGAGCAAGATGCGGATGGTCAAGTCACGCTTTCACGGCGTCAACTAGAAATCAAACGGGTTTGGGATGTCCTCACCGAGCACCAAGAGGAGAGTAAATCCGTGCAGGCGCGGGTTTCTGGAGTGAATAAAGGTGGCGTTACAGTAGAGGTTCGAGGGTTACGAGGATTCATTCCCCGATCGCATTTGAGCGAACGCGGCAACTTAGATGCATTAATTGGTCAAACCCTCACAGCTAACATTCTAGAAGCCGATCGCGATCGCAACCGGTTAGTGCTGTCCCAACGCGACGCTACTCGTTCTGCGGGCTTTGGTCAGCTAGAGTTAGGGCAGTTGGTAGAAGGCAAGGTAGTTTCCATCAAGCCATTTGGTGTATTTGTTGATTTTGAGGGACTCACTGGCTTGCTACACATTAAGCAAGTCAGCCAAAACTTCATTGAGTCTCTCCCCGCCGTGTTTCAAATCAGCCAACCGATTAAGGCCATAATTGTGGACTTGGATGAAGGACAAAGTCGAGTTTCTCTATCGACTCGGCTGTTAGAAAATTATCCAGGGGAAATGCTAGAGAATATGGCTGAAGTCATGAATAGTGCTGAGGCGCGTGCCGAGCGTGCTAAGCAAAAGATCGGGCAATAGCTCTGGTTCGTGTCGCTGCCGCCTACACTGAAAAGAAAACACATCTCAAGCCTTGAAGAGGAACGATACTATGACTCAGGATAACGGCTCCATCCGCACTCTTACCATAGATATCGGCGGCAGTGGCGTCAAGGCAATGGTTTTAGATGAGACGGGCAATCCTCTAACCGAACGCAACCGTGTAGAAACCCCGAAGCCGCCCAAGCCCAATGCCGTCATCGATGCGATCGCACAATTAGCCGCAGAGCAAGGCGAATTTCATCGGGTGTCTGTGGGGTTTCCTGGTGTAGTGCGTAGTGGTGTTACCTACACGGCAGTGAATCTCGATCCGGATTGGGTGGGGTTTGATTTTGCTAAAACCCTTTCTGAACGATTAGGGAAGCCCGTGCGCGTCGCCAATGATGCCGATGTACAGGGAATGGGAGCAATTTCTGGTAAGGGTGTTGAACTCACCATTACGCTTGGCACCGGCTTTGGTTCCGCCCTGTTCGTCGATGGTAAATTAGTCCCCAATCTGGAAATGGGACATCATCCTTTTCGCAAAGGGGAAACGTATGAAGAGCAGTTGGGACGTGCGGCTCAAGACAAAACAGGTTTAAATAAATGGAACAACCGCTTAGCTAAAGCGATCGCGACTCTAGAGCATCTGTTCAATTACGACTTCCTTTACATTGGTGGTGGCGAAGCCAAAAAAATTACCATCGACCTACCTGCTAATGTCAAAATTGTTCCGAATGTAACAGGTTTGTTGGGTGGTATTGCCTTGTGGCGGGACTAAATGACTCTTTGTAGTAGGCATCGATCGAATTGATATAAAACCTAAAAGCTGAAAAAGGAAAAAGCTATCTAAAATTTGCACGTTAAGCGACTTTTTATACCGTTTTTTTGTTCTATTTTGCCATCTTCTGACTCAAAGCTTGCATCTTTCGCAAAGTTGAGTGAATCGTAAACCCATTAGCGAAATAATAGAATTTGTTTATAGTTCATTTGGGGAAATGTGAGAATTTACACGATTTTCAAACATTTCTCCAATCAGACCCATCAAACCGTCACTAACTGCCTTTTTGCGATCGCCTTTTCAGTTGGTCTCAATGACGATCGTTATGGCCGAGCCGCTCATCAACTCGCTAAGCTTTATGTTCAAGAATCTTAAACTTGCCTCTAAATTTACTTTACTACTCTCAGTGGTTTTTATCAGTACTATTGCTATCAGTGGGATTATCTTGTTTCAGGCAGTTGAACAGAAAGCTGAAGGCGAGGTAAATTCTCAAGGAAGGCTGCTTATGGAAATGATGAATTCCGTCAGAGACTATACGAGCCAGAATGTAAATCCGCTCTTAGCTGCCAGGCTAGAAACTGAGCCAAAGTTCATCCCTGAAACAGTACCGGATTTCTCGGCAACAGAGGTTTTTAAGATTTTAAACAATAACCCTGCCTATAAGGATTTTCACTATAAAGAAGCGGTGATTAATCCCACGAATATACGAGATACATCTGATGATTTTGAGACGAAAATTATCCAGCAATTTCGCCAACAACCAAAATTTGAAGAAAGAACAGGATTTAGAAAGTTAGCAGGAGAGACCATATTTTATGATACCCGACCTATTCGGATAAAACAAACAAGCTGTCTGCGTTGTCATAGCAGTCCAAGAGTAGCCCCTAAGAGTCTGCTAGCTACCTATGGTTCTGAAAATGGTTTTGGGTGGAAGCTGAATGACATTGTTGGTATCCAAATCATCTATGTTCCCGCTGAAACAGTTTTTGCGCTCGCCCATCGGTATTTAGTTTTAGTGATGGGAATTTTTATAGCAATTTTTGCCATTTTCATTCTGCTCATTAATTTGCTGCTGAAATGGGCTGTAGTCCAGCCAATTCGGCCAATGGCAAGACTGGCTAAAAAAATTAGCAGCGAGCAATTCAGTGCAGACAAAGATGAAGACTCCGATATCGCCAGTTTGAGGAAAGTTGCCAAAAACTCTGACGAATTAGGCCAGTTGGCACGTCTTTTCCAGCAAATGGCTCATGCTATCTACGTCCGAGAACAAAGTTTTGCTCAACAGCTTCAGCAATTGAGAAGCAAGAGCGAGCGGATACAAGCAAAAAATCGTGAACTTTCTTCTCTCAAAGTCTTGCTGCAAAAATCACAAGTGGTTAGAAACAAAACAGAGAAAGAAGAGTGAGTCAAAAGCAAGCGCGGCATTTTAGAGCTGAGTTCATTCGTCTCAGCTTAAACTTCAGTACTCAGGAGACGAGAGGAGCATCGCCATGCTTTCATTGTGTCGCCTGTTACCAATACTCTTAACATCTGCATTTTATATCCTTCCCCAGATCAGTGTAGGAACAGGGAAAGTTTTTTATGCTTCTCCTGAGCAAAGGTAAGACTAGACGGTGACTCCGATATGGCTTTGGATATATTTACTCAACAACTACAAGACCTCCAAGGTCGTCTGCATATTCTTTATAAAAGGGCAAACGCAGCTGGACAGGCACCAACGGATTTATTTTTACCCACCGTATTTAAAGAACTTGGCATGTCCTCCGAAGAGCTGCAAGTCGCAGCAGAGGAACTGAGGCAGCAAACAGAGCAAATTATAGCGCTACGACAGCAGGTGGACGCGGAACGTCAGCGCTACAAAGAGCTGTTGGAGTTTATGCTAGACGCTTACGTGGTGACAGATGTGAGCGGAAAGATTTTGGAAGCGAACCGTGCTGCTGTCAGCTTGCTGGGTGTGGAACAGTCTCGCTTAGAAAGCAAGTTGCTAGTTACCTTCGTTCCCGTCCACAAGCGTTCTGGGTTTCGTTCTACACTCGCTCAGTTGTCGGGGTTAAAGTGGATGGAAAATTGCACCATCAGCCTACAATCGCCTACTAGCGAGAGCTTTGATGTCACTGCTGCTATCGCTCCGGTTCGCGACTCATCCGGTAAGCTCGTCAGCTTTCGCTGGCTTTTACGCCCTGTCTCTGCTCAAAAGCGATCGCAATTGGGCCCCTCAAACCCTCAGGACAATACAACCATCGATCGCCAAAAGCATATCTACTGTAAGGGCGATATCATCCCTGTAGAACCGAAAGCACTTTGGGTCGTGCGTCAAGGTTTAGTCAAGCTGAGTACGCTGAACGAACGGGGTGAAGAGGTGTTGGTGGGATTGCTCAGTTCCTCTATGCCGTTTGGGTTTAGTTTAACGGACTTACCCACCTATCAAGCGATCGCGCTCTCGGACAAGGTTGAATTAATCAACGTGCCACTCTGTGAGTTCGATGCTTCTCCCCAGCTAGCTCAATCTCTCTTACCTCAAATTAGTCAGCGTCTAAGGCAAACAGAATGCCTTTTAGCGATTTCTGGCAGGCGACATGTGCAAGATCGATTACACTACCTGTTGCTATTTCTCAAAGAAAAATTTGGTCAAAAAGTCGCACAAGGCACTCGCTTGAATATGCGTCTTACTCATCAAGAGCTTGCTGATGCTTGCTGCACTACCCGAGTAACCATTACCCGCTTGCTCGGTGGCTTACAAAAACAAGGCAAGATTGCCTTTGACTCCCAAAACCGCATTCTGTTTTCTGAGGACTGGTCAGAACAGTACCCCAATGCCAGCTAATCGTTTGCTGGACTATCTTTGCTCTTTGTACAATGCCGATCGCGCTACCTTACTCGTAGTGTGTCGGCATTTGTCGCTTTCTGCTGAATTGAGCTAAGGAAGCGCCAAGCAAGACAAAAAAATTAATGCGTTGTGGCTTTTCTCGATCGACAAAGATGGTGGAGTGGTCACTCGATTAGGCTGTCGTTGCGATCGCCACTTTGCGATCGCTTATTAGCACGGCAAAACGTAATTCAACGTATAGCAACGGACATATCGGTTAGGACATGAGATTTGACTTGAAAGGGAACTCCTTAACGGGGAACTCCTCAACAAAAATATGTCCTAACCATTGTGGCAACTGCTATACCAGTAGAGTCGAGCATTTTATACGTGGACACGAGAATTTAATCCCTAAAGAGAAATTCACGCAAAATTTATCCAAGCAGTTCGTTACCTGACTTTGCACTTGCTTTAATGGAATTACAGCAATCATAAGGAATCAAAAGCGATCGCTTTGACTGGGCAAACGCTCTAGACGAGCAGAAGACTCAGAGAGATATAGTCTGTTTTGGGGCAAATATAAAAGAATATTAGAAGGAACGTTACTACAAAATCGGGTGAGCGTGTTTCGGAACAAGATACAAGAACAACCAGCGCAAAAAGACTTAACGAGAAACTTCATTACACCCGCGTGTATGCAGTTGAGGGTTGATGCAGCATTGTAACGGCTATGCGTAGACACCACCTCATTCAAACTGACAATGGTTTCTCCTGCAAAACTTGCCGTTGGCAGTGGCGACAGCTGCCAACTTGTTTGTGTCCTGGCGTTCCTCGCTTTGCCCGATGGGGTGAAGTACCGGAGTACATGAAGACTATCGGCCAGCTATCTCAAGCTGGACTCAAGCCAAGAGACAAAAGCGATCCAGCCGGATGCCTGCAACCTAGAGGAGCGATGTACCCTCGCGATTGGCTTTATGATGCCCGCCAAGCCATTCCGTTGCACGAGCGCACTCCGGTTTTTGCAGAAACTCGCAAACTCCAAACAGCGATCGCAGCAGAGGCAAAGCGCCTATGGGAACGGAAAGAAATTTACCTCACGACTCATCGAGGCGTAGTCGTTGAAGCTATCCCAGTGTTATGGGACAAATTTATTCGGTTTAAAGCAACGGCGCGGATTACAGGTCTATCTGGTGAGTTTAATGATGTTGATATCGAACTCAACAAAAGCTTGCCTACCCATATCGATGCCGTGACAATCACCAAGCAATTTATCGATCGGCTTCTCGATAGTGGAATTCCCGATAGTACGCCATATCGTAAGGGACTTCACGCCTATCTTCGTGAGTGGCGAGGGTGTCTCATTCGCCTAGATGAATCAGGGCTTGGCTTCTATGTTCGGTTGCATTACGCCGACTATAAAGTTTCGACCGTGGCTTCAGTGCAAGTCGAATCCCCTCCAGCTACACCTGAGATGTATGCTGGCTTACTCGCCAAGCCATCGATCAATTATTGGTCGTGGTCGAGCAATCCTCAATCAAGGCAAGTTTGCCCTGAATTAACAGCCCTGTTGACATTACCAGAACCAGACCCTTCTGTTCGGCAAGTTCTCGAAGCATTGCCAGAAGGCATAGACCCGTTCTTCGTGCTAGAAAAACGAGTTAATTCCTCCCATCGTGATGCTTCCTCCTCCTCAATTCCAAGCGGGAGATTTGCGAGGCACGATAATAAACACGCACTTCGACAAGCTTTTATTAAGTGGCATTATTTTGTCCTATCTAAGTTAGGTATCGACACTCTCAAGAGTATTTATCAAGTGGTCTACGGAGTCTCCTGGAATTTAATTCAGGAAATCCTGACACCGGTCTCCGGAGAATGGTGGGAAGTCTTAGGTGTAAAACCAGATGCTTCTAAAATTGAGGTCAAAAAAGCTTACCGACGATTGGCAGCAATGTTTCATCCTGATGTTAATAAAAGTTTGGGCGCGCACGAACGAGCTGTAGCGATTAACCGAGCTTATGAGAAGTATCAGGAACAGCTAAATTTGATGCAGTGTACTTATAGAGGATAGGGCTAATTTTAGAGGCTTCGTTGCTGTCTGTTGACTTCACTGTAGGGGCATCAAATGCTTTGCCCCTACAATCAAAAACTATCTACAGTTAAACATTTACTTCTTACCACGATCTGGATTGAACGGTTCACCCTCAAAAGGATGAATTCCAATGGCGGGATAAGAATCATGATTAGGACTGAACACTTCTAGCGCCGCTTCAACAAGATATCCAAGCGTTGATTCTAGCTGTTTGGTGAAAAACATCTTTTTCATCCTATTAAATTCTGTGCTTGTTACTCTAGGATCGGGCTGTGTCAGTTCTGTTTCAAAGTTATGAAAATTCTGTGTCTATAAAAAAATTAGTAATTAGGTTAGTCCAAACTCCTAATGATGTTGAGAAAATCCTAATATGGGGCAATGAAGTGAAGTATTTATACTTAAAGTTTAAACTTAAAATGTGTATTTAAGCACAACTTCTATGCCGGTTGACTAAAAACTCGATCCGAAGAGAACGGAGAATGGGTATTGGGTAGAGGCTTTTTCAACCCGATCACTTATGACCAGATGTTAAAGATTTGTTGCCGTCATGCAGCGAACTGCTACAAATTTCTCACCGCTAATGCGATCGCGACATGCCACGCTAACGTCCCGCGCAAGTTGGCAGCAGGTGTCATGTCTCTAAGTGCAGCAAGTGCGTATGACTATCTTTCGCACCCACTCAGCGATCGCTTCTGACACTTCCACCCTCCGCCTTCCTGCTGGCAAGAGCGTATCGTGTAATACACAAAGTTGTTGCAAATTATTAAGCCTAGCGATTGTTCACAACTTCTTCACAATGTTGGCCTATTCTAAAAACTGAACAGAGTTATTTGCTGTTCGTAGCGCATTTTAAAACCCCTTTAAAAACCGCTGGTCAGCACTTTTATTAAAACTGCTTTAAGATACTGCTGACCGGCATATAAAAATTTAACCCAGACCAACCTGGTCTGGGTTAATTATTGGTACCCGATCTTTAACTAAGAATTTGCTCAATCATCCGGTTCGCCTGCGACCCGTAACCACCCCCAAAGAGATTAAAGTGATTGAGAATGTGGTAAAGGTTATACAGGGTTTTGCGCTGCTTGTAACCATCGTCCAACGGCCACACCTGGTTGTATCCGCGATAAAAAGCAGCGGGGAAGCCGCCGAAGAGTTCTGTCATGGCAATATCGACTTCGCGATCGCCAACATAGGTGGCTGGATCTAAAATCACGGGTTCTCCCGATGTGGTAATAGCCGCATTTCCACCCCACAAATCACCGTGTACTAAAGACGGTTGAGGTTGATGGTTCAGTAGCGTTTCGACGACTGCCAGTAACTTATCTTGGTGAGGAAAATGACCACCCCGACGCCTTGCTAGTTGGAATTGATAGCCCAGTCGATGTTCGGCAAAGAACGTTGCCCAGCTGGATGTCCATGTATTAATTTGTGGCGTTGAACCAATCGTATTGTTATAGTTCCAGCCAAAGACTGTTTTCTCGTCTTTGGTTGAAGACGGTTGGGGAGGGTTCGCTTGGTGCATGGCGGCTAAGGAGCGTCCCATTTCTTCCCAAGCTTGGGTGCTACCACTTCCTCCAAACTCCAGCCACTCCATTGCGATATAAGCCGAATCCTCTGCCGTCCCCCAGCAAATCGGTTTTGGTACCTGGATAGTTTTGGTTTCAAGCATTTGCTTTAAACCTAGTGCCTCTGCCTCAAACATCTCAACTTGAGAGGCTCGGTTGAGCTTGACAAAATAAGTCCCGGTAGTACTGCTAACTGCATAACCCTGATTGATACAGCCACCGCCGATAGAACGACGGTGACTAATCTCAAATGTCTCGCCCGTAGCTTGGCTAATTTGAGCAGCAATTTGTGTCCACATTTTGGAATTTTAGATTTTAAATCTTAGATGCGAGGATTTTAGGGCAGATATCACCGAAACCCATCAACTGCCCCTATCCTATAAGCCAATCTCAAATCTTATGCTGGCTTGATTGTAACGATACCGTAAGCGTCTGGTGAGAGATACTGTTGCGCGGCTAGTTGAAGATCGATGGCTTCTAATGCTTGAATCCGAGCCGGATAGTTTAGCGCAGGTGCCAAGTCTCCGAGTTGGGACTGATAGTAACCATATAAGCTAGTGCGATCGCTCGGTTTTTCATTACCAAAGATAAAGCGATTCGCGACTTGGGTGCGGATACGAGCAATTTCGGATGCTGCGACTAATTCAGTTTGAAACGTGCGGATATGTTGCGCGATCGCTTCTTCAACCTCAGCTAAATTCTCCTCTGGCAACTGAGCGGAAATATAAAAGACACCCTGAAGCCGCTGTGTCATATTGCTCACGCCAATATTGGTAACGAGTTGCCGCTCTTCTCGCAAATCCCTAACCAACCGAGACATCCGACCCTGTCCTAGAATAACGGCTAAGACATCGAGTGCATAGGTTTGGTCAATCTCCGTCATCCCCGGTACTCGCCAAACCATCACCAGACGCGCTTGCTGTAAGCTTTCATCCACATACTCCCGGCGAACAATTTCCTGAAAAGCGGGTTCGGGGAGATGGGACGGGAGAGGTTGGACACCTCCGTTGAACAAGGAGGAGTTGAGGCTATCGGAGGTTAGATCGTATAGAGGTGATTCACTTTGGACGCGATCGAATCCATCTGCAACAATCTCAATCAATTCCTCAACCGGTAGATTACCGACAGCTACAGCAGTGATTGAGCGAGGCTGATACCATCTAGCGTGAAAGTCACGCATTTGCTGAGGTGTTAACTGTTCGATCACCGAAGCCGGCCCTAATACTTGTCGTCGGTACGGTAAGCGCTCAAATGATGTCTCAATTGCTCGTTGAAACGTGCGGCGACGGGGATTATCTTCCGAGCGGCGAATTTCTTCTAAAATTACAAAACGCTCCCGCTCAAATGCATCATCGGGAATGCTAGGATTAAGCACTACATCCAACTGCAATGGAGCTAGCTCGGCAAAATCTTTAGGAGCCGTCGTGATGTAGTAATGCGTGTAGTCTTGGCTAGTCGCGGCATTGGTGACTGCACCCCGCTCTTCGATTAGCCGCTCAAACTCACCGCTTTTGAGGCGCGGTGTACCTTTAAAAACCATATGCTCCAAAAAATGAGCCATACCGTTGATATCATCGGATTCGGCAGCTGAACCAACGTTAATCCATACGTTTAGGTTGACAGCTTCAACAGGCATCTGTTCTGCTACAACGGTTAGACCATTAGGTAGCCTTTTAATCGTTGGGGCGTTGAGCGGGGGCGTTTTGAGCAGGGTGGAGGTCATCACTAGTTCGCTTTGTTGCCATTTCCTCTATCTTAGTGGCTGAACAGGGTAGGGCTAAAGTCCAGAACGCCGATCTAGCAAGAGAGAAGTTAATTTATAGGAGCATCTCGAACTTTTTTAACGTTTCGGACAGTATTAATGGCGAGACCAAGCTATGGCCCTCAAACTCAACAGCGCACCAAACGTCTACTGGAGGTACTGCTAGCTTATGCCAATGACGAACTGGTTAATAGCGATCGCATACCCATTCAGTTTAATTGGCAGACCGAAAACCAGTTGATTGTTAGGACAAAGGTGAGGTTGCTTGAGGAACTGACAGCCCTAGACCAATATCAAGGCAAGTTAGATAAGGAGCAAATCAAGGAAGCGCTCCATCGTCTTGGCGATTTCATAGGGATTTTACAAGATAATCGTGTTTCGACACAGGGTTCAGAAGATTGGCACTTCACTTTGCAGCTTTGGTACAAACGGTTCGATACCCAAGCCAATCTCAATAGGTTTGAT